>DASYHR010000119.1:0-6361 GCA_035998385.1 Dyadobacter sp.
ACCGCGCTCAGGGCGTTCACCACCGCGTCTTTCTTCCCATGCAAGGTTGCTGTCAGAGTATTCGTTTTTCTGAACACCCATGATCTGCTTAGCCATTGCACCTACGATTTGTTCAGTAGAGAATCCGCTGTGGTGAAGCATCTCAAGTACGTCAGCGTACAGATCAGCATCATTGCTTTCGCCGATAGAAGCAGCAATTTTCTCAACAAAACGCGCTTTACGAACCCCAACGATATCTTCGAAAGAAGGAATAACTCCTTTTTCAATTTTTACCTTCGTATAGTTTTCAATGGTTTTCAGACGGAATTTTTCATCACGTGCTACCAGAGAAAATGCTTTTCCGGACATTCCGGCACGACCTGTACGGCCAATACGGTGTACGTAATATTCTTCATCCAAAGGAATATCGTAGTTAATTACGCCATCCAGTCCGCTTACGTCAATTCCACGTGCAGCTACGTCTGTTGCAACAAGGATAGTAGTTACACCTGCCTTGAACTTGCTCATTACGTTGCTTCTCTGTTGCTGGCGCAAGTCACCGTGAATACCTTCTGATGCATAACCACGAAGCTGAAGATCTTCAACGATCTCGTCTACTTTACGTTTTGTGTTACAGAATACGAGAAGAGATTTCAGGTGGTACATGTCGATAAGACGAGTCATTACCTCCACTTTGGCCTGAGGTTTCACTTCAAAGCAAACCTGCTCAATATTGACGTTTGTAAGCTCATTACGAACCACTTTGATCAAAACAGGATCGTGAAGGAAACGTTTTGTGATAGACATAATTGGCTTCGACATAGTAGCCGAGAACAATATAGTCTGACGGTCTTCAGGCATTTCAGCAAGAATGCTTTCGATGTCCTCACGGAAACCCATGTCGAGCATCTCATCCGCTTCGTCAAGAACCATCATACGGACTTCGTTGAATTTCAAAGTACGACGTTCCATGTGATCCATTACTCGACCAGGAGTTCCTACCACGATATGAACGCCTTTCTTAAGCGAGCGAATCTGGCGGTCGATTGAATCTCCACCATATATAGCTTCAATTCTAACACCTCTGTGGTATTTGGCAAGACGTCCAAGTTCTTCAGAAACCTGCACCGCAAGTTCGCGGGTAGGGCAAAGTATAAGTGCCTGAACGGCATTATTAGCAGTATCAATTCTTTCAAGTACAGGGATACCAAACGCTGCAGTTTTTCCAGTTCCTGTCTGAGCCTGACCGATCATGTCAGCACCACTCATTACAGCTGGAATACCTTGCGCCTGGATAGGAGAGGGTTTTTCAAAACCCATTTCATTTAAGGCCTTAAGGGTGTTTTCTGAGAGCCCAAGATCAGCGAAGGTCTCAAAAGTTTCAATTGTTTCAGTTGTCATTCTATCTTAATTAGTATTAAATTCTTGTGTAAATACGTTGATTTGTAGATTGTTAAATCTAAAAATTTGAGTAATTAGTTTGAAATTTCGGACGCAATATGTACGGTATGTTTCATGCAGGAATAAGTTATTTAAAACCCGATACCAGCATACTGAATACAGCCAATTATTTTTTTAAGGGGATTGCGCAAAAGCCCACCAACCACAAACAATCCGTGGGGCTCTGCATGACGAACGGTAGTGACCAGCAGGACGGTTTTAATGCTGGCGGTGCATTGTCGCACCAAAACCATATATGAAGCAGAGAAGCGAACGGATGTTCGTTCAAATTTTATGCAAAAGTAAGGATTATATTCGGATATGCAAGATTTCAGTAAATAAAATTGTAATATTTTTAGAAACCGACCTCTCGCCAGTAGTTACAATTATTGCCTTTCCATACAGTTTAACCTGTTAATGTTCATGGTACGTTACTTTCCGTCGCGGAAAGCGTATTAAGACCGATTTTCTTATTTCGGGAAATCAGTTTTTAATCCACAACTATATCATGAAAAAAATCATCTTAACTGCACTATTGGCGACAGCGGGATTTGTAGCACAAGCGCAGAAACACACACTACTTGTTTACGGAGATTTGGGTATTACGTCGGGCAAATCCGCTGCCGATGTAAAAAGTACAAGCTTCAAGCTAACTCCGGGTGTAGGTTACCAGTTCACTGACAACTGGACGGCCGGTGTCAATCTCAGAACAGAAAGCTGGAAACAAGGAAGCCCTTCGGTGAAAAGCAGTGCTTTCGGAGCGGGTCCTTTTATACGTTACGCGTATCCGTTGTCAGATATCTTTGCTGTTTATGGGCAATTTAATGCCAATGTAGTTTCCGGAAAAACAGGTGACGTTAAATCAAACGGATTCCAGGGAGAGCTTTTTCCAGCAATCGGAGTCAACCTGAAAAATGGATTTGCGCTTAACTTCAACTTTGGAAGTCTTGCTTTAAATACCAGCAAAGTGAAAGGTGCTTCATCGGGAAGTTCCAATTTCGGACTTCAGTTTGGCAGTGGTGCAGGTTTTGGTATATCCAAGAACTTTGGCTTATAAAATCCGCTGTAATGCAAAAGCCACCTCTATATTGCGTAAAGGTGGCTTTTGCATTTACATTCTTTAAAATTTATAGTACCTCGCTTACGTCAGAATAAGGCAGGTTCCACGCATCCGAAACGCCCTTGAACACGATCTTTCCGCTTACCACGTTGAGTCCTTTCTTTAATTCTTCATTGCTTTCACAGGCAGCTTTCCAACCTTTGTTTGCCAGTTGAATTGCATAAGGCAATGTTGCATTGGTAAGTGCCAATGTGGATGTATAAGGAACTGCACCCGGCATATTCGCTACACAATAATGTACCACACCATCCACTTCGTAGATCGGATCTTCGTGAGTAGTCGCATGTGATGTTTCGAAGCAACCTCCCTGGTCAATCGCCACATCTACCATTACAGTTCCGGGTTTCATGAGTTTCAGCATGTCGCGGGTAATGAGGGACGGAGCCTTTGCGCCCGGGATCAATACGCCACCGATGATCAGATTTGTGCTCTGGATCAATTCGCGGACATTGTATTCGTTTGACATCACGGTGTCAACGTTCGCCGGCATAATATCTTCCAGATATCTTAATCTTGGAAGGCTGATGTCCATAATAGTAACATTGGCACCCAATCCGGCAGCCATTTTCGCAGACTGAGTTCCTACGATTCCACCACCAAGTACAAGTACGTTTGCTGGTTTCACGCCGGCAACACCTCCAAGCAGAATCCCGAAGCCGCCCATTGGTTTTTCAAGATACTTAGCGCCTTCCTGAATCGCCATACGACCTGCCACCTCACTCATAGGTACGAGTAATGGCAGGCTTCTGTCTGTTTTTTCTACTGTTTCGTAGGCAAGACAAATCGCTTTACGCTCAATCATAGCCATTGTAAGTGGCTCAGAAGAAGCAAAATGGAAGTATGTGAAAAGCAGTTGGTTCTCTTTAATCAGCGGGTACTCACTTGCAATAGGTTCTTTCACCTTTACAATCATTTCAGCGATTGCATAAACTTCTTCAATGGTTGACAAAATCACCGCTCCTGCATCCGCATATTGCGTGTCGGAAAAACCGCTTCCTTTGCCTGCATCGCTCTGAACATAAATCGTATGTCCGTTTTTAACAAACTCAGTAACACCAGCAGGCGTCACCGCGACACGGTTTTCGTTATTTTTAATTTCTTTGGGAACGCCAATGATCATTGGTAAGAAGTTTTAGGCTTGAAACAGAGTTTTATTTAATCCAAAATTACAGGATTGCGGAAAATGATCCTTCAAAATGAACGTTGAATAGAAAACAAAACTATTTTTTCTGATTTTTGTGGAAAAATATTCTCCGATGCATACTGCTGCGGAATTCAGACGATAAAAAATACTTTATGCAACCGGACGCTACCGATAAGAAGATATTGGAATTGTTGCAGGAAAACGCGCACATGACCATCAAGGAGATTGCCAGCAAAATTAATTTGTCGGTCACACCTGTTCACGAACGAATTCGTAAGATGGAGCGCGAAGGGTTTATTGAAAAGTATGTATGTCTGCTCAATAGAAGAAAACTGGGCAAATCGCTATTGGTATACTGCCACGTGACACTCGACAAACAGAGGAAAGAGAGTTTTGAAGAATTCAACAAAGCCATTGCCGGGATGCCCGAAGTACTGGAATGTTCGGTCGTATCGGGTAACTTTGACTATATGTTGAAAGTGGTCGTTGCGGATTCTGAAGATTACAATCAATTCTATCAGCTTAAACTTTCTGCCCTCAGTAGTGTGTTACACATCAGTAGTTACTTCGTTATATCGGAGATCAAACACACAACAGGAATACCGGTAGGATAGGAGACGATGGGTAATGATTTAAACCTGAGTCAGTTTGGCAGGTAACATTGTAAATTGACCCAATAATCGCTCTTGACCAACTACTGATTTTAAACAGAGCTACTGGCTCATTGCTAACGGCTAAAAGCTATCATTGATGAATAAGAATTTTAAAGATGGGTTAAATCTGATGTCTAAAGTTACGCCGAAAAGGGCGTGGAACGCAATTCAGATTTTAGGGAGTTATTTTTATTCAAAAGCGACGAAGCAGCCGGTTCATTGGGGAATGCCTATTGCCATTTCATTTGAACCAACCACCTCCTGTAACTTGCGTTGCCCGGAATGCCCGAGCGGACTTCGGTCTTTTACCCGGCCTACGGGCATGATGGAGGAGAAATTATATAAAAAAACAATTGACGAGTTAGCAGACAGACTACTCTACCTCATTTTCTATTTTCAGGGAGAGCCGTATTTGCATCCGAAGTTTTTTGAGCTTGTCAACTACGCACACAAGAAAGGTATCTATACGGCCACATCTACGAATGCCCATTATCTGACAGACGAAAAGGCGAAAAAGACTGTTGAATCTGGTTTGGACAGAATTATTATTTCTATCGATGGTACTACTCAGGATGTCTATCAACAGTATCGGATTGGAGGGAGTCTTGAAAAAGTGCTGGAAGGAACCAAGAATATTGTAAAATGGAAAAAAGAGCTTAAATCCAGCACGCCGCACGTTATTTTCCAGTTTTTGGTAGTGAAGCCAAACGAACATCAGATTGAAGACGTAAAGAAGCTGGCGCTTGAGATGGGAGTTGATGAAGTAGGTTTGAAAACAGCTCAGATTTATGATTACGAGGAGGGCTCTGATCTTATACCTACCATCGATAAATATTCCCGCTACAAGAAAAACGAGAAGGGTGGTTTTTCAATCAAAAATAAATTTGTGGACCATTGCTGGAAAATGTGGCACTCCTGTGTCATAACCTGGGATGGAGCGGTGGTGCCGTGTTGCTTCGACAAAGATGCTGAATACAAACTTGGCGATATGAAGCAGGAGACATTTACGCAATTATGGAAAGGCAAAAAGTATACTGATTTTCGTGCATCTCTGATACGTTCCCGTTCCGAGATTGAAATGTGTAAAAATTGCACCGAAGGAACCGAGGTGTGGGCGTGAAACACCCCTTGTTTTTCTCTGTTAAGAATTTTTAACTAAATAATAATATTTGTCAATATATTGATTTTTAATTATTTAGATCATTTTATTGAAAGTCCGTGGAACATTTTTTGGTGGTTTGCCCTGAATAGTGGAAATTTGAATCGGGTAACTCACATGAATACATGGGCAAAGTAATTGCAATCGCAAATCAAAAGGGTGGAGTTGGCAAAACCACCACTGCTATTAATCTGGCTGCCAGTTTGGCGGCACTTGAATTCCGGACACTGCTGATTGACGCAGATCCTCAGGCCAATTCTACATCAGGTCTGGGATTTAATCCGCAGGAAATGGAGAACAGTATCTACGAGTGTATGGTAGAGCAGGCCAAAACAGCAGATATAATCCTTGAAACGGATTTTCCAAATCTGCATCTTTTACCTTCACATATTGATCTTGTCGGGGCGGAAATTGAAATGATTAACCTTAAAAATCGTGAACTTCGTATGAAGGATGCGATTGCCGAGGTAAGAGATAATTACGACTTTATTATCATAGATTGCTCACCCTCACTGGGTTTGATTACTATAAATAGTCTTACAGCGGCTGATTCGGTAGTGATACCGGTACAGTGCGAATATTTTGCATTGGAGGGGCTGGGTAAGCTGCTTAATACCATTACAATCATTCAGTCGAGATTGAATACAGCGCTGGTTATTGAGGGTATCCTGCTAACCATGTACGATTTGCGTCTTCGTTTGTCCAACCAGGTTGTTAATGAGGTAACGAGCCACTTCGAATCGCTGGTTTTTAATACGATTATTCCACGTAATGTCAGAATCAGTGAGGCGCCAAGTTATGGAATTCCGGTAATGGCGCAGGATGCTGATAGCAAAGGAGCAATCAGTTATTTGAACCTGGCGCGG
>DASYHR010000120.1:0-3093 GCA_035998385.1 Dyadobacter sp.
AAGGCTTCATTTCAGGTCACTTTGGCCAGCGCCCCCACCCTGTTCTTAAAGGCGTTATGGTTGATAACCTGGGTGTTGACATCCAGACTTCTGCCGGTGATCCGGTGCGTTCGGTATATGACGGTATTGTACTGGATGTAACACAAATGCCTGGAATGGGTAGCGTTGTGGCGATCCAACACGGTAACTACATGACGATTTATGCCAAAATGAGTGGCGTAAGTGTCAGACCCGGGCAGAAGGTAAAGGCACGTGAGAATATAGGTCGTGTAGCTACTGACAGCGACGGAACATCCGAACTGCAGTTCCAGATCTGGAAGAATACCTCAAGATTAAATCCTGAGAGCTGGTTGCAGCGTCGTTAATAATAGAAAATCAGGTTCACCAGAACTGTATTAATTTGAAATAGTATGTCTGTACATAAAACTGATATCAAACGTGTTACCACCCACGTCATTCAGGAAATGAAGACAAGGGGCGAGAAAATCTCTTGCCTTACCGCCTACGATTATTCGATGGCAGGTATTGTGGATGCCGCTGGTGTGGAGCTTATCCTGGTAGGAGATTCGGCTTCGAACGTGATGGCAGGCCATGAGACTACCCTGCCCATTACAATTGATCAGATGATCTATCATGCGCAATCCGTTGTGAGAGCCGTGAAGCGCGCGCTTGTGGTTGTGGATTTACCCTTTGGTTCTTACCAGGGTAATTCGCGCGAGGCACTGAGTTCGGCAATCAGAATCATGAAGGAATCCGGTGCACATGCCGTGAAGCTGGAAGGCGGATTGGAAATTAAAGATTCGATTACGCGTATATTAAGTGCAGGAGTGCCTGTAATGGGTCATTTAGGACTTACACCGCAATCAATTTACAAATTCGGGACTTACAGCGTCAGAGCCAAAGAAGACGTGGAAGCGGCGAAATTGCTCGAAGATGCGAAGATGCTTGAAGAGGTTGGCTGTTTTTCAGTGGTGTTGGAGAAAATTCCTTCTAAACTGACGAAAATGGTTTCTGAAAGCATCAGTATTCCAACTGTAGGTATCGGAGCAGGTCCGGAAGCAGATGGGCAAATTCTCGTTTTGCATGATTTGCTGGGTATCAATAAAGAATTCCAACCCAGATTCCTTCGACGTTATGCAGAGTTAAACGATATTATGCATAACGCCATCGGAGCATATATTAAAGATGTAAAGAGTAGGTCTTTCCCTAGTAAGGGGGAATCTTATTGACCTTTTAAAAAGTATTGAACTAATAATATGGCAAGAAGACCATTTCAAATTATATACGAAGACAATCATTTGATCATTGTCAATAAGGAACCAGGTGTTCTGGTTCAGGGTGACTCCACGGGTGATAAATGTCTGCTTGATATGGTAAAAGACTATATCAAAGAAGAATACGACAAGCCCGGAGCCGTATTTTTGGGTACTGTGCATCGTCTGGATCGCCCGGTAAGCGGGCTTGTGGTGTTTGCAAAAACATCCAAGGCGCTGGAGCGTATGAATGAAATCTTCCGCAAACGGGATGTTCAGAAGACGTACTGGGCTGTGGTTAAAAACAGACCGGCAGTAAAAAAAGGCAAACTTGTACATTGGTTGTCGAAAGACGAACGCAGAAACGTCACGACAGCGCATGACTACGAAGTGCCCGGATCACAGAAAGCCGAATTGTCCTACCGCTGGTTAGGTGAAATCAACAAGTTTCATCTGATCGAAGTTTCTCCTATCACAGGTCGTCCACATCAGATACGTGTTCAGTTGGCGTCTATGGGCTGTCCAATTCGCGGAGACGTGAAATATGGCGCACCCAAGGGAAATCCGGATGGTAGCATCAATTTACATGCGAGAAGATTATTTTTCGAACACCCTGTAAAGAAAGAACCTGTCATATGCCGTGCAGGCGTACCGAATGATCCGTTCTGGGAAGAATTTTTAGGACTGGACAATGAGGAAATTAAGCCTGAACACATGGGCTTCTTCTACGAATAACAGCATGATAGAAAAACTTAAACAGCGATGGAATGTTAAAAACGGCTGGGACGTATTGATTATCCTGCTGGTTTTCGCTTGTACGGGTTTTTCTATCCTTTATATCAAACGTGCTTTTTTTGAATTGATCGGTCTCACCAGCGAATCCCCTTCCTGGCTCCGATGGGTCGTCAACATCATTATTATTTTACCTCTTTATCAGGTCGTTCTGCTTTGCTGGGGCTGGATTTGGGGTAAATTCACTTTCTTTTGGGAGTTTGAAAAGCGAATGTTTACCAGGATTGGGGGATGGTTTGGAATAGGTAAAACCAAAGCCTGATCTATCCAAGCTGTAACTACTTCCGTTCCTTTTTCCTGTTCAGTTTCCAGGCTGAGAATCCAAGATAGACCATACTTCCACGCGCTCCCGATTTTTTGATCAGTCCATTGATATTGGTGAATCCCAGAAATACTGGTCCGAAGTGTGCCAATGCTCCGATTGCCGGGCGTTTATTTCCTTCGATAAAAGATATTGGAAACGCAAAGTCAGAATCTTCATCCTCGAAGCGGGGCGTTATGGTGAAGGTGTTGGGTTGGTAAATATCCAATACCTGCTCGCTTCTATATTGATACCTCCTGGTTTGTGCCAGATTGATAAAAAAGCCTTTGACAAGCTGAATATCGGCTTCCAGATGTAATGCAGCTGGTAGCCTGGCAATAGTACTCATAGTGGTGTCCTGCGTGTAAGGCAGTAATTCCATCAACCCCTCCGGTCCTCTGTCACTTATAGTTTCCATGGCCGACTGGTTCATCACATATTCCGGCAGTCTTCCTGATACCACTTTACTCCCGCTTGTCTTATAACGTATATTGCCAACGTCAGTTAAGGAGGCTCCCAAACGTAAAATATATTGCGGATTTTCGTCGAACTTCTCCACGGTGTTGTTCCAGAATGCGCCAAGCTCGTACGTGAAGCCAAGATCATAAGCCCACCCATTTCCGTATTTGGTACCGTCGAACAGATTTCCAATTCCCATTTTTTGATTGATATGGCTGTAGCCACTTTCATAAGACATATCGTTCAGTACCAATTCGCTCATATCCGGATCGGTACCTTCAGGTCTTA
>DASYHR010000147.1:0-6909 GCA_035998385.1 Dyadobacter sp.
TGCCCATCCCCCCTTCCCCCCAAGGCCTGATATTATATTGACATCATCTTATCTTTTTTTAGCAAAAATAAACTACAACATACTGATAATCAATACCAATATTTCAAACCTCTATTTTACACGATTTTTTTTACTTTCTATTACCATTAATTTCTTTCGAAAAGCTTCTTTATCCATTATCGAAGTGAAATGCTGTACCAGGCTATCAGTTTCGACAATCCTGTTTTCCTTCTAATACCTAATCTGAAAGTGCATGAGAAAGATGAAAGTACCCGGTTCGGTAGGTTCTGTACTGCTGCTTGTATTTCTACTTTGCAAATCAGCCATTGCTCAGAGTCCTGCACAGGTACCATTTGAATTAAAAGATGGCGATAAAGTAGTTTTTCTTGGTAACTCTTTATTCGAAAATGAATTTCAATCCGGCTATCTGGAACTCGCTCTTACTACACACTTTCCCGGCCGGCACGTAACATTCCGGAACCTGGGCTGGACGGGCGACAATGTATGGGGACAAGCCCGGAGTACCTACACCAATCCGCCTACGCCCTATCAGCATCTGATCAACCAGCTTACCAGTGCCAAGCCGACCGTTGTTTTCATCGCTTATGGTGGTGTGGAAGCACAGGATGGACAAGCCGGACTGGCAAAGTTCAATGAGGGATATAATCAGTTACTCGACAAAATTGATGCTTTAGGTGCAAAGTCGATTTTGCTTTCTACAACGCCGGTCATGTTTGAAGACACATCGGCGCACATCAACCAAAGGAATGCTGATCTGAAATTGTATAATACAGAAATCTCCAAAATCGCGGGAAGCCGAAAAAAACAGTTTATTGACATATATAGCCCGATTGAGGCAGTTGCAAAAAATACATTGATTATCGAAAATGGATCTCACCTGAATGAAACGGGTTATTTCCAGTTAGCGCAGATATTGCAGAAAAGCCTGGGTATTCCTTATGAAATAAAAGATATCAATATTAACGTTGGCAAAAATGGATCTGAAGCCATTCTGCCAGCTCAGATAACGCGAAATACAGACGGAGCAACCGTACAGTTTGGTATACAGGAAAGTACGTTACCTCTTCCGTTTCCTATTGCCTATAAGGGCGGATCTGCTCCAGTCAGAAAGATCAAAATCACCGGTTTAAAAAAAGGATTTTACACACTCACAGCAGATCATCAGCAAATCATTACTGCTTCAGCAAAAGAATGGGCGGAAGGGATGACAATCAGTCAGGGTCCTGACTATTACCAGGTGAAGCAGGTGCAGGAAATGATTCAGAAGAAAAATGACCAGTTTTTCTTTCAATACAGACCCTTGAACCGGACTTACATTATCGGCTTCCGCGCTTACGAGCAGGGCCGCCATGCAAAGGGGCTCGAAGATCACAGTCTTATTATGAAGTGGCTCGAAGGACAAATCAATACGCACAGTATTCCGAAGCAAAGGGTATACCAGCTTAGAATGCTCAAATAAGGTGCCTGACTATCCAATTTCAAAAGATTCCAACATCAAAATTTTAACAAAGCCGACAGCCGAATGCTGAAAGCCGACAGACCGAATATGAAAGCAATCAAGTTTCTCTATCTGGTACTTTTTCTGCCCCTCATCATGATCATGAGCTCTTCCGTTGAGCCGGAAGTGATAAAGGAAGATCCCGATCCCGACGTTGAAAAAGAGCTAAAATCCTTTAAAGTAGCCGATGGTTTTGAGGTATCGCTTTGGGCGAGCGAACCATTGGTGGCCAAGCCTATTCAGATGAACTGGGACGAACAAGGCCGCTTATGGGTGGTGAGCAGTACGGCCTATCCGCACCTGAAAACCGGGGAAGAAGCCAATGATAAAATCTTTGTAATAGAAGATACGGATGGAGATGGAAAGGCAGATAAATCGACGATTTTTGCCGAAGGTCTGCTTACTCCAACGGGAATTCTTCCAAGCGATGGCGGCGTATATGTGGCCAACTCAACCGAGATTTTACATTTTTCTGATACGGATGGAGACGGCAAAGCGGATAAAAAAAGAAGAATTCTGAACGGTTTCGGGACGGCTGATACACACCACTTGATCCACACCTTCCGATGGGGACCTGAAGGGCATCTTTATTTCAACCAGTCGATCTACATTTACAGTCACGTTGAAACGCCATTTGGTATCAAAAGACTTGAAGGTGGTGGCGTGTGGCAGCTTAATACGCGGAACCTGGATATGAATGTATATGCCCGCGGATTGGTGAATCCATGGGGATTACAGTTTGACAAATGGGGACAAACATTTCTTACCGACGGTGCGGGAGGAGAAGGAATCAACTATGCATTCCCCGGCGCTACTTTTGTAACAGCTCCCGGAGCAGCACGAACGATTCGCGGACTCAATCCGGGTCAGCCGAAACACAGCGGTCTGGATGTAATTTCAGGAAGGCATTTACCAGAACAATGGCAGGGCAGACTGATCACCAATGATTTCCGCGCTAACCGTATCAACAGTTTCAAACTGGAAGAACAAGGTAGTGGCTATGCGTCCAAACAAATGGAAGACCTGATGTGGACGGACAATGTAGCGTTTCGCCCTGTAGATATTACGGTTGGACCTGATGGAGCGATTTATGTAGCTGACTGGTATAACCCGATTATACAACACGGAGAAGTTGATTTTCATGATCCGCGTCGTGATCAGGAGCATGGACGTATCTGGAAAATTACCGCTAAAAGTAAACCTCTGCTTAAAAAGCCAAATCTGGTGAAAGCATCTGTCCATGAATTGCTCGAAACATTGAAGCAACCGGAAGACTGGACACGCGCACAAACCAAACAGGTTTTAAAAGCCCGTGGCGCCAAAGTAGTCATTCCGGAATTGCAGAAATGGGTACAGGCTCTGGACAAAAACGATGCAAACTACGAACATCAACTATTGGAAGCACTTTGGACCTACCAAACGCTGGAGACAGTAAATGAGCCTGTTCTGCAAACGTTACTGTCTGCCAGAAATCATAAAGCACGTGCTGCCGCTGTTCGCGCACTTTCTTTCTGGATACCTAAAATCAGTAATGTACAGGGTATTCTGGCCAAAGCCGCAGCAGACGAGCATCCGCAGGTACGTTTGGAAGCTGTAATTGCTTTGAGAGGACTGAAATCTGCTGATGCAACACGTGTTGCCCTCACGGCTCTTGACAAACAAATGGATGAGTTCCTTGACTTTGCGCTTTGGCAAACTGTTAGAGACCTGGAACCGCAATGGCTTGCCAAATTGAAAACAGATCCTTCTTTCCTCGGTGATAGTAAAAAAGCTTCTTATGCACTCAAATCAGCTGTGAGCCCGGAAGCGGTAATTCATTTGGTTCAACTTTATCAAAAAGGAGAAGTTCCTGATGAATACCAGAAAGATGTACTGGGTGCTATTGCGAAAACCGGGCAAGCTGCAGAAATGAATGTCTTGCTGGACATGGCGGTGCAGAAAAAGGATAAAAACGTCGCTGCTCAACTTACTGCACTTGAAAATGCTGCCACACAGCGAAAAATTGTTCCGAATAAAAATCCTGAGCGCGTCGCAGATTTCATTGGCAACGAAGATGAAGCAGTAAGACAAAGCGCCATTCGCCTGGCCGGACTCTGGAAATTGTCTCAGCTCAATAACAAGTTAACAACCCTGGTACAAACAGGCGATCCGGGAACGAAAAAGGCAGCCCTGGCAGCACTTTCAACGATTGACAAGGAGAAGGCGCTTAAATTGATGACTGAGTTGACAAGCCCTAAAAATACACCTGAGGTTCGTGTAATTGCTGCTTCACAACTTTCGATTATTGATCCGAAAGAAGGAGCACAAATCGGAACAGACCTTATGCGTTCATTGCCGGCGGATACGGATATGTCCGAATTCTTCCTGGTATTTATTCCAAACAATGCTGCAAGTGGCGCACTGGCGGAAGCTATTGCTGCGAAGAAAATACCTGAGCCTATGGCAAAAGCGGGTCGACAATTGGTACAGGCCAGAGCAGGCTGGACTCGCCAGAATCTGGATGAAATTATTGCTTTAAAAAAAGCGCTGGAAGCTTCGGGAGGATCCTTACCTGCTCAGAAAATGCCTCAGGAATTGAACGAAAGGGATATTGCAGGATTGGCGAAGCTGGCTCGTGAAACAGGTGATGCAAGTAAAGGGGAATTACTATTCCGCAAAGCAGACCTGAGTTGTACGACATGCCATGCTATTGGCGGTGCAGGTGGATTGATCGGTCCTGACCTGAGCAGTCTGGGTACAAGCTCTCCTGCCGAAACCATTATCCGGTCATTGCTGGAACCAAGTGCGTCCATCAAAGAAGGTTATGATTTGAAACGTGTTGTCAAAAAAGATGGCTCTGAATTAATGGGCTATCTGGCAAGTGATGGCGCTTCTGATATTGTGATTCGGGATGTGACGGGGAAAGAGGTATCTATTGCAAAAAGTCAGGTTGAACTGATGGAAAAAGTACCGGGCTCATTGATGCCGCCCGGACTGACAGCCGGCTTAAGCCGCGACGAGTTTGTGAATTTGATTGGCTTCCTGACCAAACTAGGCGAATCAGGAGACTTCCGCGTACCGAGCACACGCTATGTAAGACGTTGGGAAAGTGTAGATGCCGACAAAGCAACTGCGAAGAAATTATCATTTGAAAATCCTGTCATTGTTGGCAAAGGCGCAACCATTACGCGACAGCCGGTATATAGCAAAGTTTCGGGCGAACTACCGCTTGACGAACTTCCTGAAATGGAAAATGCAACGGGCAAACGTTTCAGTATTGTCAAGTTTGATATTGAAGCTTTGACAAAAGGAAGCGTAACACTGGCACTCAGCTCTGAAGAAGGCATTACTGCGTTTGAAGGTAACAAACCTTTGAAAATCACAGGCAATAACATCACGGCAGCATTTACACAGGGTGTCCACCCTATTTCTCTGGTGATCGACAGGAAAGCTTTGAAGGACAAAACCCTGAAAGTAGAACTGAAAGACGTAGCCGGTTCCGCCCAGACAAGATTGGTGATGGGCCGCTGATCTGGTGAAAAAATTTAATTCTTAATTCTTAATTCTTAATTCTTAATTCTTAATTCTTAATTCTTAATTCTTAATTCTTAAAATCTGATCTGTTTCAAAATGTTAAAAAAACTACTTGCCCTGTCACTGATCGTGCTTGGTACTTCTGCTGCTTACGCGCAGCAATTTAAAGCTTTGTTATTTACCAAAACCGCCGGCTTTCACCATACGGCTATTCACGAAGGCGTTACGGGTGTCAGAAATCTGGCAGCAAGGCATAATTTCACTGTAGACTGGCAGGAAAATGCATCTGTCTTTAATGAGAAATCGCTCAAAAATTATGACGTCGTGATCTTTCTGAATACAACAGGAGATATACTTGACAATGAGCAACAGGCTGCATTTGAAAAATATATTCAGAGTGGAAAAGGATGGGTTGGGGTGCACGCTGCCGCGGATACAGAATACGACTGGGCATGGTATAACAAACTTGTCGGTATGATGTTCCTGACCCACCCGGCACAGCAAACTGCGTATCTGGATGTTGTGAACAGCGATTTCCCGGGACTGGAAAGATTTCCGAAACGTATGTTATGGACCGACGAATGGTACGAATATAAAAAACCTGCAGCTGCCAATGATCTTACTATCCTGATTTCACTGGATGAAAAAACCTATGATCCTAAAACCAGCAAGGGTGCAGGTATGGGCAACTCCCACCCTATTGCCTGGTATCACAAGTACGATGGAGGACGAGCATTTTACACCGGTATGGGACACATCGGACTGGTGTATTCTGATCAGTCGTTTCTGGATCATCTTTACGGAGGAATTTACTGGGCCGCAACCGGAAAGGGTGTGAAGTAAAATTGACAGTAGACTTAATACCGATTTCCACTCGGTGTTCCTGAATCCGGCGTTTGTAACGCATTTTTATCGCGTTACAAACGCTAAGCCATACAACCCCGATTTCAAATCGGGGTTAAACTGTGTCGAAACATCATTCACCTGGTGTAAATTGCCTTCGATTCCACTCAGGCTGAAAGCTAAATCAAACTCACATTTCATTCAATTTAGCTTAAAACCTGCATTTATTTCCTTGCAGCAACACCCACAGGCCTTCTGTTTTTCCCTTCTTTTTTCTGAAGATCATCACCCAGATCCTCTCTCGCAGCATCTGCAATTTTCTCCAATTCCGCTACAATTTCAGGGTTTTGTTCCAAAACGTTATAACGTTCTCCCGGATCACGAGCGAGGTTGTATAACGCTCTTGGGTGTTGAAAATCTTCAGAAGTCGGGCCGGGTTGGCCATCTTTACCGGGTAGCTGCCCCTCATACGTTCTGCCCGGGTGCGCGAAAATCAACTTCCAGTCATGTTTACGAACCGCTTCCAGACTATTTTTTCTGTAGTAATACAAAAATTCCTCTCTTGGTGTTTTCGAATCATCTCCTTTCAGAAGGTCTACAAATTCAATACCGTCAATTTTCTGCTTCGGTAATTTGGCACCGGTAAGTTTGGCAATTGTTGGCAAAATATCAATCGTTGATATAAGCTTGTTCGAAACCCGTCCGGCGGGAACTACTCCTGTCCAGCGCATCATCGTGGGCTCACGTTGTCCACCTTCAAAAGATGTACCTTTCCCTTCCCGAAAACCTCCTGAAGAGCCGGCATGATCGCCATAATTGAGCCACGGTCCATTATCACTTGTAAATATTACAAGCGTGTTTTTATCCAGACCCTGGGCCTTTAATTCTTTCAAAATCTCACCGACTGACCAGTCAAGCTCCATCA
Organism: Dyadobacter sp.; assembly: GCA_035998385.1. GTDB lineage: Bacteria > Bacteroidota > Bacteroidia > Cytophagales > Spirosomataceae > Dyadobacter. The sequence continues at coordinate 6,801 of DASYHR010000147.1, forward strand.
ATACATCTCCAAAGATCCCTCTCTCACTTTTGCCTTTGAACTTACTTGAAGCAGCCAGCGGAACGTGAGGCAAAGGATGCGGTACGTATAAAAAGAACGGTTTGTTTTT
>DASYHR010000152.1:0-6275 GCA_035998385.1 Dyadobacter sp.
AACAGAGAAGTTAAGCCCGGAACCGCCGATGATACTTGGATCAAACCTGGTAAAGTAGGTAGTCGCCACAATACTATTAAATCCCATCTTCAAAAGAGATGGGATTTTTTGCGTTTGTAGCAGTCTGTTCAACTCCTTTCGGGGTTGCTAAAGAATTGACAATGGTCACTTCTCTCCCGGGATTTGCCCGGGGCTATTCATGTTCAACCCTGAAGGGTTGTGTAACGAATGACGCTCTCGCCGGATAGGTAAGTTCGAAAGGAGGGCCGCCAAACGTAACCATTTGCACTTCCACCAAGTCCCAAATAAATTTGGAATATGGCTCGCTATTGATTCTCCAAGAAATCCCTCATGTATGTACAATTTCTTCTTTAAATTTTATATTTTCAATTGGATTTATTGATAATATAGAAGTGTCCGTTTTTGATCATCTCAATAAATCAATATCATAAACGAAGATTGTTAGGTATGCAAGACCAGAATGATATCCCACGTATTGAGTTTATCCGCCAGGTAGGAATATTAGGTGCCATTGCCTCCTTTTTTCCGGCTGATTTGATGGATGGAGAATCCGCAAATGTTGAGAAAATTCGTGTAGGAGTAATAGGCTGCGGAAGTGTATCCAGTCAATATTTACCGCATTTGCATAAATCTCCTTTTGTTTCTTTGATCAGCGCATGTGATATCATAATTGAAAGGGCAAAAACTGCAGCAGTCAAATACGAGATTCCCAACTATTATTCGTCAATTGAAAAAATGCTTACAGGTGCGGAGTTTGACCTTTTGGTCAATTTAACTGATATGCAGGAACACGGGAGGCTCAATAAAATAGGGCTCGACAGCGGTAGGAATATATGGAGCGAAAAGCCAATGGCAAATAGCTATACCGAAGGGAAGTCTTTGATGGAGCTGGCGGAGAAAAAGAATCTTAAAATTTGGGGAGCTCCGGCTGTGGTGATGAGCCCGCAATTTGCATTTATGTCAAATGCCATTCAGGAAGGCAGGCTCGGTAAGATTTCTGCGGCTCATGCACATTATGGTCACTTAGGGCCAACATGGTCGGCGTTTTTCTACGCAAAGCTGGGTGGCAGTATGCCGGATCTTGCGGTTTATAATATGGCTACACTAACTGGCTTGCTTGGACCTGTGAAATCAGTAGTAGCGATGCTCAATATTATCACGCCAACCCGAAAAGTTGATAATCGTAGTTTGCCCATAAAAGTGCAGGAAGAAGATAACAGTATGGTTCTGATGGAACACGCAAGCGGAGCTTTATCACACATTCAAAGCGGATTTAATTATTTTGATCCTTATGGTCATGAAGGAAACGGGCAGGATAAACCTACTATTTCGATTTGGGGAACGAAGGGGAACATGCAACTTATTGGTTATGACTGGGCTCCGACAGGGGTAGATATAGCAACTGAGGGACATGAGAAAACGCAACGATTCGCAACAGAAACCGGTTCATTTCGTGGCAGCAAGGTGCCAGTGCTATTGCTGAAAGCATGTCAAATAAGGCAGATCCCGTCATAACTACGTTACATTCGCTTCACGTGCTTGAAATCATTGAAGCCGCAAGAACGTCGCAAGAGACATGGACCAGAATTCAGTTGAAATCTTCCTTCAAATGGCCTTTGATCTGAGTAATTTATAAGTTTCAAAGCTACGTTTGCGCTCTCTTCAATGTTACCCACAGGTAGATGTTTAAAAAAATATCCCTACTTTTTACTGCCATACCAGTTTTGCCATGACCACACAAATATTCGAAGACCACGCAGATTTATCATTCAGGGTAGCAAAGCTCATCGCAGACCAGATAAAATCAAAACCGGATTCAGTTATATGTTTTGCCTCAGGTGAATCGCCACTACTTGCCTACAACTTATTGGTACCACTGCTCAAGTCGGAGGATGTTGATACAGGGAAATTTACCCTGATAGGTCTGGATGAATGGATAAATATTACTCCTGATAATCCCGGAAGCTGCGCTTACTTTTTGCAAACTCACCTCATTGTTCCGATTAACTTGTCGACAGGTCAATACAAACTTTTTGATGCACTTGCCAGAGATCCGTATCAGGAGTGCCAGGATATGGACAAATTTATCAGTGATAAAAATGGGCTTGACTTGATCATTGTCGGTATTGGCATGAACGGACACATTGGCTTTAATGAGCCGGGCGTGCCTCAGCATCTCTATACCCATGTGACAGATTTGGACGAAACAACAAGGACGGTGGGACAGAAGTACTTTGCCGGAGAAACCCGCTTGTCTCAGGGAATTACGTTGGGTTTGCAGTATGTAACGGAAGCAAAAAAAACGATCCTGATTGCTTCTGGCCAGCGCAAAGCTTCAATCATACATAAAATGTTGGAGGGAGAAATTACTAAAGAGGTTCCTGCTACAATGATGCGGGAACTGGAAAATTGTTACGTCATGATTGACCGTAGCGCTGCGGCTCATTTGCAAACAGAAGACTGATTATTTCGCAGTCAACCAGCATATCTGTCCTCCGTTAGGAGGATATTAATCAAGCATAATTCGATTGGAAAATGGACTGTATGTCTGCAGCGCAAAACTCTTAGACCAAGGTTACATTTACTCCCCCGCCGACTGGCATTTGTAATGACACTCACAATTGAGATTGATTTACAATTCGATGGCTACGCTCCCAATAAACTGTCTATTTCTTCATCTGTCGCTGTCTCCATTCGAGTGGAGTCAGCAACTACAATAGATTTCCCTCTGCTGAGACGCCAAATTGACAAATCAAATTTGAATGCAATTCCTTTCGCTTCCTTGCTTCTGACAGATCTTCTTCTTTCGGATATCAACATATTTCATTCGGCTACGGGAACATTTCCAAGGGAATATTATAATCGGGTGCTTCACTTCTTAACATTTACCAGAATCTTTTAGCCTGTACAAACTGCATTAGCAAAGCTACTTTCAAGAGTTAAAGATTAATTTATGATTAATACATACTTCACATCGGCATAACATAACAAAACTACTTTTGCGGGCAGAAAGTCAACAGATAGTTTAAAGCGCGCATCTGATTTGATGATTCTCACACACTAATTTTTTTCCTTCATCGAATCTCCCTCCCGCATTTAAACAACAAAGACGCCAGAAGTTTGGTGATCAGAACGATATGTATTTTTTATCACTCACATCTATTAATTATTTAACTCTTAGAAAATGAATCGATTATTTACCGGACTTTGCGTTCTGATTATGGCTTTGACGTGGTCCACCCAAATGTATGGGCAGGGCAATGAAGCAACAGTTATCGGAAGGGTAACTGAAGAAGCAGGGCCTATTGTAGGAGCTACCGTATTTATCAGAAATGAATCGACTGGTTTCACTGCGGGTACTGTTACTGACGTAAATGGAGACTATATTGTCAAGCAGCTTCCGCTAGGATCTCCCTATTCTATTACTGTCTCATTTATAGGCTTTGGGGAGCAGAAAAAAACAGGGTACGCGCTCAACCAGGGAGACCAGTTGAGGCTGAATTTCAAAATGGAGATGAGCTCAAATGAATTGCAGGCGGTAGATATTAAAGCCAATTCGCTGAAAAACACAGTGGTAACATTAGGTTCGTCCACACCGATCAGCGCAAAAGACTTGCAAAAATTGCCTGTAAACGGACGAAACTTTACTTCGTTGATCGAGTTGTCCCCCCTGTCTAACGGTAATAGTTTGGGTGGCCAGTTGGGTTCTTCTACCAACTATACCATTGATGGTATGAGCTCTCGTAGTACAATTGCCGGAGGCGAAACCGGAGGTGCTTACGCCATCTCTATGGAGGCGATCCGCGAGTTCAAGGTAGTAACCAACGAGTACGATGTAACATTAGGTCGTGCAGGTGGTGGAACTATTAGCACGGTAACTAAGTCAGGCACGAACAAACTGACTGGTAGCGCATTCAATTTTATGCGTGCAGACTGGCTTTCAAGTGGTTATGATTTGAGAGGGAATAGAAGAACGCAGGATTTCTCTACCAACCAATTCGGTATGTCATTGGGTGGAGCTTTGAAAAAAGACAAAGCACATTTCTTTATCGCATGGGATCACCAGGCAGACTCCCGTCCCCTTTTTATCGCAAACTTACAATCTGATGCTGATGTAGCTGCAAACCGCGTTACTCAGGCTACGCTGGATAATTTCCTTGATATTGCAAGATCGAAATATGGTGTCTCTAACAATCCACAATTCGGTTCATTTGGCAAGAAAAAAGGCACAGATGCAATTTTTGCAAGAATTGACTGGCAGTTGAATTCGAAAAACCTCCTGACGGTGCGTAACAACCTCATTACTGAGATGGACAAACTTTCGGAAGGTGACAATACAGCCATTAATGCCTACGAATCGTACATCGACCGTAAGCGTTTCAACAACAGCTTGATGGCATCGCTTCGTACGATCATCAACCCGAAAATCACTAATGAGTTAAAAGTGCAACATTTTTACCAGGATGAAGCAGTAATACCAAGTTCAGAACTTCCTTCTGCGAGTATCCCACGTGCCATTGTTGAAAACGTAAACTCGGTGTCAGGTTCAAACAACTATATTACTTCAATTCAAATTGGTGGTCAGCGCTTCTCTCCTGAGTGGTTCAAAGGACAAACTTACCAGGCTGTTAATAATGTTTATTACAACACAGGCAAAATCAACTTTACATTTGGTATTGATGTGATGTTCAACCGGATGAAGTCCGTTTATGGTAGCGAAATGAATGGCCGTTTTTATTTTACGGGTCTTGAAAATTTCAACAACCAAACTCCATATCGCTATGCTCGTGAAATTAACCTGCTGGATGATCCAAGTTCCATCGTAAACTCCCTGGCAACAGGTATTTATGCACAAATGGATACCAAGCTGGCGCGTGGACTGGAAATGATGGCAGGTTTACGTTTGGACAATACGCAATACCTGAATAAGGCAAATTTCAGTCAGGTTGTATATGACGAATTGAACCTTCGTACTGACAATAAAATCAACACAACTCAGTTTCAACCCCGCGTACAGTTTACCTGGGACGTGAACGAGCAGAGTAAAGATATCATCCGTTTCGGAGCCGGTATCTTTGGTTCACAATTGAACCCTTATTCGATGATCAACAACATGCTATTTGACGGTACAAAAGTGGCAGCTGTAGAAATTCAGGGTGCATTGGTTCCAAAACCTAACTTTCCCGGATACCGTGAAAACCCCGCAAGTGCTCCGGGTGCTGACTTGTTCAGCAACCCAAACATTGAGCGTCTGCTTACGATTAACATGAACAATGCCGATGCTAAAATTCCTGTACTTTACAAAACGAACTTTTCTTACAATCACTTCTTCAGTGACCGTCTGCGTGTAGGTATTAATGGTTATGCTTCCTGGGCACGTAACAACTACATGTATGTAGACCGTAACATGGTGGATGATCCGTACTTCCGTATCACTGCCGAAGCTAACCGTGGGGTATATGTGCCTGCAAATACGATTGCTACATCGAACGGCGCAACCAACTGGATTAACAGCCGTAAGACTAACAAGGTAGGACGTGTGCTTGAACTGGTTAGTGAAGGTAAAAAGAATCAATACGCGATTGTGATCGACGGTACTTACCGTTATTTCAAAGATGGCCAGATTACTGTTTCTTACACTTACAATGACTCGAAAGACAATACTTCCTACAATGGAAATGTGGCAAACACAGCAACGCTGGATTTGATGGTGAACGACGATCCACGTGATTTAAGCCGCATTACTTATGCAAATAACCATTTCCGTAATAAAGTAGTATTCTATGGTACAGCACCAAGTATCTGGGGAGTAACATTGGGTCTCCGTTACTCGGGGATCGGCGGAACACGTTACTCGATGGCTGTGAATGGTAACATGAATGGAGATTTTGTTTCATCCAATGACCTGGCTTACATCTATGATCCGAACAGTCCTGAAACGCCGCAAAATATTCGTGAAGGGATCCAGGGTATCCTTAATAATCCTGATGCAGAACAGAGCATCAAAGATTATATCACAAGAGATATGGGTAAAATAGCAGAGCGTAATGGTGGTATCAATGGATTTTATGGTGTGTTTGATTTGAGATTGGCGAAGAAATTCAACTTCTATAAAAACCACGGAATCGAAGCATCTGTTGATATATTTAACGTTGCTAACCTATTGAACAAAGAGTGGGGTGTAGGAACAAACCTTGGTAAGCAAAATCTTTATAGCATCAGATCCTTTGACAGAACGACTCAGCGTTTCGGCT
>DASYHR010000168.1:0-2444 GCA_035998385.1 Dyadobacter sp.
AGACTTTTTTGGTCTTCTTCGTTAATCTTGGCAGATGGATTGAGCAGGTGCAAAGTTTGCATTCCGTGTTGCTCAAAAACCATACTAAGATAAGCTCTTAGACACGTCCACAGGCAATTTTTGATCTCAGTTGACATCACCGGATCACCTCGTTCGAGCTCGAGAAACCAGTCATCTCGGACATTACTTTCAAGTTTGTTTGCTTGTTCTAACCTATTATTTAGTTTTGTCCCTACTTCGGTTGAGATGTGAAAATTTTTTGAAGTTCTATCTTTAAACACTTGACCCTGATCAATCAGTTTGTCAAGATTGGACAATATAACATTAGGTCGAACTGTAATACCATAGAGTTCGCTGATTCTATTTGCAACGTCTGTCTCATTTTTTATAATTTTTTCTGTTGGTTGATTTAATGTGTGTGTAATTAAATTTTGAACAATCTGGTCAAATTTTTTGTCATGAGACAAAGCCATGATATGACTTAATTTCGAAAAAACTCTTTTGTAATCGATTTGTGTCATTATTAAGTTAGATTTCTTTGAGAAGGGACTGGTTTGGAATATCTGGTTCTGACGCTGTACATACACGATCAAAGCGCAATTATAGATATTCAGCTAGGAAAGTTACTTATTATCTTAAAAAACTGCAAGATGCTTTCGGAATTGACAGCAATATGACCAGCGTCGATTTGCTTCGATATTGACAAGTAGAATGTATTGAGAATGTTGACTACACCTAAACCCAAATATCCACATGTAGCCTTGATGGATCCCATTTTTATGGTCTCTATCAAGTACTTTTAGTGGCGACTCGTCGGCTTGTAAATATTTCTGGTTGAGAACCAATAGTTTTAAAAGCTCCCTCAGCGGAGTTAGATGCTGCCATCCTTTCATGATCCAGTCAGAAGCAGTAGATGCAGGAACATTTACTCCTAACCGTCGATACTTATCAATTTGCCGGTGAAGTGGAAGCCCAAAGACATATTTGCGGTTCGCCGCGAGATCGACAACCATCTGGGTAATGACAGCTTCAGAAGGGATACCTTGCGGTCCGCCGCCGCGGTTCGATCACACGGTCCGGGAGTGAAGCAGTTATGATACCCTCACCATTAGCACGTGCATATTTGTAGCGTATATATCGCTTCATATAGAACTCTGCAGGAATCAGATCCAAAACCTCGGTGACTTCTTCACCAATGATAGTGCAGCCAGTAACGTCTTCGGCAAGTTCAATAATAGTGATTTCACGGCGTAGGCTCTCAGGAAGTATCATTCTACCTGTGCCATTTTCACGTTTTTTGGTAGGCACTTCTTCCTGGACAACTTCAGCAGCCTGCTCTGATAGTTCTTCTTGCCGCTGCTGGTCAGTTCCGAGTTCAAACAAATCGATCTGGTTTACATCAGTATGTACATTGGCCAGCCGCGCGGCGGTCCGATTCTCTTTCTTTTTACCAAATACATACTGCTTGTATTTATCAAGCTGAAAGTTCAGGCTCTGGATCTGCTCATCTTTTTCGGATATTAATTCCAGCGACTTTTTATGCGCAGAATCGCCTGTTCCTAAAGTAATTTATAGTCCGTCGCTGTATCTCCCACAATCCGAAGATGCAATATAAAATCATCCATCACAAGCTTAAAAGGCACTTTTTAGATTAATTTCTTATGCAAACCTGCGCGCTATTTTGTATGCTGATAGTGCTTTCTAAGGCGGACCGAATCCAACATTACACCTTGCAGAAGAAGTGTGAGTTGCTGACTGGTAATGGATATCTCTTGCCCCTTTGGCCACTCAAAAGTACCTTGTTCAAGCTTTTTGATATACATCGCAAAGCCGTAGTTATCCCATTGTAACAAGCGTATTTGATTAAGCCATTTGCCTAGAAAAACGAAAACATCGCCGCTTGATGGAGCAAAGCCGAGTTCATTCCGGACCAGACCGGCTAAGCTGTAGATTCCGAACCGCATGTCAGCAGAACTCCGGTAGTTTGAGATTCATAGTTCTATAGATTCGCAGCGCTCGCTTTCGATTCCAGAGCAGTCCCTTGTTTCTCAAATTCCTATAGTACCAATCAAAACCTCCTGTCGGATGCACCTCTGCAAGCTCATTGAGCATATCAATCACAGGAGTGTCATTTTTGACCGTTTTTAAGCATGACATAGAAACGTGGCTAGGCTGATCTTCTGGGGCGGTTAGTAAGTATTTTGACATGAAAAAAAACTTTTTAATGTGGAAAAGCTTAATTTAACTAACTTGTAATTTTAACATTAACTTTTAACCAAACTTGTGAGCAGAATTGAACAATTATTTCAAACGCTTGGGTATAGTAGAAATAATGGTCTCTTTTATACGAGTGAGGCAGATATCTGGATACACTTGTTTCCATATAGGATAAGTAAGGTATTGAGGGACATTATCAAACCGTATGCCTTCTACAGTGTTCATCA
>DASYHR010000177.1:0-3273 GCA_035998385.1 Dyadobacter sp.
AACAGGCACTAAAAAAAAGAAAAACACCTCCCAGCAGCATCCAGCTTCTCCAGAGGGACTTTCCAATTCTGAATTCAGGGTACAGCCAAAAATAGATCAATGCGTAAAGAACAAATGCATTGAGCAACGTGAGGGGCAAACCGATACAAATCCATTTTGAATAGAAGCCCGGATAGTCCCACGCAGAAGCGATGACCAGGACCGCGAAGAACGCTAAAAAGAAAACAGACTTCCCGTATCGACTAAAAAACTGTGTCATGAATTAAAATTTGAACCGGATCAATAGGTTAAAACTAAGCGTTCTCCGGCAAACACTCCAAAAATAATGACGAACCCGATGTCAACCATGACGAAGCTAATCCAGTAAATCAACATTCCCAAAACAGGCTATAAAAACAACATTATCCTGCCTCGGTTTCGGTTCGTCACTACCTGACCCTGATTGGTCATATCGAATTTTCTTCCCCGCTTCCATCCACCACCTTTGTTATGTCATCAGCGACAAACCAATTATTTCAAAACGTATAACAAACCGAAATCATGAGAACGACCATCAAACTATTCGCATTGTTAGTGACTTCATCTGTTCTTTTCAGTTGCCAGTCTGACGAGGTAAATCCTGCAGCGACTCAGCATGGATATGAAAACGTAGCTCCTGCAGAAGGTCGCGTACCAGACAGTCGCACCGGGGCGGGAAGTGTGTCGCAATTGGAAAATGCCATTTAAATAGGTTTGTCTGGCATGCGAACAGTATGCTCCGACATGCTCAGTATGACAGTTGCGACCGGCTTAGTATTGTGAAATCAACAGGTTCAGCGCGACAACTTAAACAGGCTCATTAAGACGTTAAAACTCAATAAATAGCTTACATATTTTTAGATCTCCATAACCATAAAAATATTACTATGTTACTTATCGTCCTCCTAGCTAGCCTTTGTCTTATCATTCTCGGCAGACAAGATAAAAACTCATTTGGTCTTTCCGACAGACTTCGCAAATCTTTGAGACTCGCCGGGCAGTTCGGTCTTGGTTTCTTTGTAGGATTCGCCTTGTACGCGCATGGAGCCGACATCTTAAACGGATTTATGACCGGTTTTTCAGCAGGTAAGAATCAGATCACTCAGCAACCCTAAATTTTTGCGATATAGCCGGCGATAAGAGATGATCTATGAACGGTTTTAACGACAATCACCACCGGATCAGTCAGTAAAACTTATTTATCTTTTCCCTACAAAATTGCTAAGACGGCGAATCCGACAATATGCGTCAATCCGGATCGGAAAGGGCATATAATACCGGATTAATCGTCTCGATCAGTCGGATTAAAAAAAATAAAAATATTTTTCAATCCGACTGATCTAAAAAACACTTTCTGTCGTATGTATAAATATTAGTGTTGGTCAATGTAATCACGTTTCCAATATTTAATAGCATAGATTTGGAATAGAAGATCATTTGAAAAAATGAAATAAAATTCTAGATTATTGTGGAGGGTAAGGTAATGCTTAGAGCGGGGTTCAACAGAGCCCCGCTCTTTTCCTTTAGATGCAATCCTGATTTTCGTGCATAGCGCACAAAAAAGCCCCGAAGATAAGTCCTCCAGGGCGTATATAAGCCATAGTAATTATTATTCGTTAATGACGTACCTGCTCTTTTTCAAGATTGAACAAATCGTTCAATACGTCAATCAGCGTTTCCGCTTCTCCTCTTTTACAAGCAGCCTTCAACTGAAGTACTGGTAATTTGAGAATTTTCTGCATCATACTGGTAGTAATTCTCTCTACTTTTTCAAGCTCTGCATCGTTCAGATTTTTTGTAAAGCGTGTCAGCTCTTCTTTTCTGATCTGTTCCAGCGCACCTTTCAATTTTTGAATAGTCGGTGAAACAATCATTTCTTTCGACCAGTCGTTGAATTCCACAACCGCCTCGTCGATAATTTCACGCACCTGAGGAATGGATTCAAGTCTTCTGTTTAACGCTTCGTCCGCTCTGCTTCTGATAGAATCGATTGTATAAAGCATTACACCCGGAATCTCTTCCACTTCAGGAGAAACGCTGCGGGGTACAGAAAGATCTACAAAATATTTGAATGACATGCCACGCAGGCGAACCATCATTTCTTTTGTAAAGAAAGGCTCATCACGTGCAATAGAGGATATGATTACATCTGCTCTTGAAATTTCAGCTTCGATATCCGATACATCGGCAACCCGGAAACCAAGTTCATCTGCCAGGGCATCCGCTTTACTTCTTGTTCTGTTGATGATCGTAACATCCATATCTTGTTTCTGGGCAAGGTTACGGCAAACATCACTTCCTATCTCTCCTAAACCTACGACCAATATCTTTGGATTTGGCATCAATCCCTCCACAAGCTCTACAGATGCGTAAGAAACTGAGGCAGCTCCATCACGGAAAAATGTCTCCTGTGCAACTCTTTTATTGGCAAAAAATATGGTGTGAAGCAAACGGTGCAGGAAAGGCCCTGCAAGGTTCAAATCAGCCGTCCATTGGTAAGCGTGTTTGATCTGATTAGGAATCTGCATATCTCCCACAACCTGGGAATGTAATCCTGTAGCAACTTCAAATAAGTGCTGAACTGCATTTTCACCAGCAGAGAATTTTTCAAAATAATCTACAAATGGCTGAACGTCAGAAATACCTTTTTCAATCAGCAAAAGCTTGATGATTTCCTCATTGAGGTCTTCAGTAGAAGAATAGTAAATCTCTGTGCGGTTGCAGGTAGAAACTGTCAGAACGTCTGTAATATCAAAAAAATCCTTCAAACGCAGCATTATACCCTTAGCGCTATCCTCATTCAGAGCAAGCTGTTCCCTTATCGCAAGAGGGGCTTTCCGGTGTGATAAACTTATTGATTTGAATTGATTATACATCACTGTTTCTAATTCTGATTACAAAAATACGGCACAAAAACTACAATAGGAAAGTGATTGAAAGGCCTGAGGTCTATTTAGAAATTATATAAATAAATCCCGACTTTGCTCTACAAATTTCCTGAGCTTACTTCGCTGGTTTCATGACCATTATCATGTTTCCGACTGATCCTAAAGGGCTTTAAGGGAGGCATGTTGCTGGACGGGCACAGATATTTTCGCAATTTGCAGTGCTGGCCACACCATCGGTGAATTCTATTTGTGACTAACCTCCAAGATTAAAACAGAAGTGACGTAACTTCGTTTGTTTTTATACACTATATCATCAGATCCTGATATTAATGAATTCTGATACCTCAAAGCAAAAACCAAAATTCCG
>DASYHR010000204.1:0-6516 GCA_035998385.1 Dyadobacter sp.
AGACTTTTGCGCACTTGTCGAAATGACAGTTAACAAAAAGAGAATACCAAGAACGAAGAAAGATTTTTTCATCAGCGATGTTTTAGGATTAGAATATGGAATTTTTACCAGAAAGTCTGTAAATGTTACCATGTAGACCAGTTAACAAAGATGCTTTACTTCCGGCAATATCACAAATTCTGATCACCTCTTTCATCAAACTATTCTGGTAGACGATCAATTTTTGGCAAACAAAACCTTTACCGACCTTACCTCCCGAATCCAACGGGCTGGTTTTTTATCCTTACCTGCAACGATACGCAAAGGCCCCTCTCCTGTGCCCAAAGGCTTACCATCCTTTTGCGTAGCCAGCAATACAATCTGATCTGTAAATTCCGGGTCGATTTCCGCCAGTGCATAAACCACCTCATAACCATCAGCAGCCGTGATGAGCACATATTTTACCAGATTTTCACCCCGCAATTTAGCACCCAATGTCACTCCGGCTTTCGACAAGATATCAACCAGTGCTACTCCGCTAAATTCATGTTCCTTGCCGTCCCGGTCTGTTACCTTCTCAGTAATTTGTTTGAATGCAAACAAATCTTCCAGCTTCAGATCCAACGGGGTTTCAACTTCTCCGCTGACAGTCAAAGCTGTGGTTTGTGAAAAAGCCGTATTCCCAATCACCAGGAAAAACAGAATACACTTGATAAGGCTTATTTTCCGGAACCGGAGAAAGGTAAAATTATTCATGTTGATCGATATGTATGAGAAGTCATATCGCAAATATAACGGCTCTGATTTTCTGAATAAGCCCGGTATGTGATTTATTTTCACGACACAGTTTGATACAAAAAAAAACGGCTGCTCTTTCGAAAAGTGCAGCCGGATTTATTCAGATTCTATATACTTACGATTCGCAGGACTGGCAGCTCACAAGGCTCGTTACCAGTTCTTTGGAAACACTTTGACTGCGTTGGTAATAAAGGGTTTTCACTCCCAGTTTCCATGCTTCTATCAACAGTTTGTTCACCTCTTTTACCGGCAGGTTAGAAGGAATGTTCAGGTTCAGACTTTGCGACTGATCCACATATTTCTGACGGATCGAAGCCTGCTGAATAATTTCAAGCTGACTAATTTCCTTGAATGTCTTGAAGACGTCCTTTTCTTCCTGAGAAAGCGAATCCAAATGCTGAACACTACCGTGGTTCAACATAATTGTACGCCATGTTTCCTCGTTGTCAATTCCCTTTTGTTCGAGCAATTCTTTCAGGTATTTGTTCTTGCGCATGAAGTTTCCTTTCGCAAGACCGGCCTTGTAATAATTACTGCTGAATGGCTCAATACCAGGAGACGTCTGTCCCAAAATCGCAGACGAAGACGTCGTGGGGGCAATAGCCAGCAAAGTGGTATTACGACGACCATAACCTTTCAGCATTTCAGGCTCTCCGTATATCAGAGCAAGTTCCTGCGTTGCCTTTTCAGATTTTGCCTGAATTTCCTGGAATATCTTCACAGTCAGTTGCTTCGCCTGTAATCCTTCAAACGGAATCATATTACGTTGCAGATAGGAATGCCAGCCCAGCACACCAAGGCCCAATGCACGGTGACGTTTTGCAAAGCGGTTTGCACTCGCCAGGAAGTGGTTGCCTTCTGTTTTTTCAATAAATTCCTGTAACACAGCGTCAAGGAAGAAGATCGCCAGACGCACCGCATCGGTATCTTTCCATTCGTCGTACAATTCAAGATTCATTGATGACAAGCAGCAGATAAACGACTCATCCTCAGAAGATGGCAACATAATCTCGGAACATAGATTACTCGCATTGATTCTCAAATTTTTGTCTTTGTAAACCTGTGGCTTATTGATGTTTACGTTATCAGAGAAGAAGATGTAAGGCAATCCTTTTTGCTGACGGCTTTGCAGGATTTTCGCCCACAATTCACGTTTTTCCATATCGCCATCAATCATTTCCTGCATCCAGTAATCAGGCACACATACACCTGAGAACAGATTCTGAATCGGGTGACCGATGTCTTTGATCTGAAGGAATTCTTCGATATCCTCATGGTCAATGTCCATGTAGGCTGCAAATGCGCCGCGGCGCACACCACCCTGAGAAATCGTATCCATCGCAGTATCGAAAAGGCGCATAAAACTTACTGCTCCACTACTTTTTCCATTGTCGGTCACTGCACTTCCTCTTCCACGCAGTGCACCAAAATAAGCCGAAGTACCACCGCCGATTTTCGTCTGCATGATTACCTCGCCCAATTTATGGGTAATGCCTTCGATATTGTCCGGCACGTGAACGTTGAAACATGAAAGAGGCAAACCACGCTCAGTTCCCATATTCGCCCAGATTGGAGAGCTAAGGCTCATCCAGCCACGCTCCACCATTTCCTGAAACGCCTCTTTCAACTCAGGACGATACAGACGCTTTGCAGCCGCAGCACATACACGTTCAATCGCTCCTTCTACAGTCTCGCCTTTCAGCAAATAACCTCTGTTCAATACCTGCTCACTTTCGGTGTTTTTCCACCAAAGTTTCTCCATTTCATAGCGCGCGGTCACGCCATCCAACAAATCAAGTTCCGGACTATTCATTAGCTTAATATTTTTTAGATTTATATCTTATTTCCACTAGAAGTATACTTGTTACCTAACATCTTAATACCAACTTATAAGCTTATTGAACGGTTTCTATAAACTATTACCTTTCATAATCTTTATATACTTAGATAAAAATAATGTTAGCTCATCCTGATACTCTTTGGGAATGGTAGCGGTATTATGTGCAATGGCGTTTCTAACTTTGGTAAGAGATCCTAAATGAGCTAAAACTTCATCGCATTCTCTTTGTACTTTGAATATATGAGGGTATTTTCTTATGATTTTTCCGTAATCATCCCACATACAGTAGAACAAAATACTATCACCTCTATCCTGTAACATTTCTGATAAGTTTGTCTCTGTTCGAATCGACAGAGCCTTTGTCAAATCTATAGAGTTAACCAATTCATCCTCCCAGCTAGACCCAAGAATTGACGACAATCTTATTTTCAAAAACTTCCTTATACTGTTTTCTAGATGATAAAGTATGAAATACATTTTTGAAAAAAAATCCGCATTTTTCTTAACTTTTGAGTTCAAAAATGGAACATCAGATGGATTACAATTTAGACTATTGTGGTTTACAGCAAAATCTATGAAATCAACTTCCTTAGGTATAACTTTTGATTTCAGCTCCTTTTCAAAAATACCTAAAAGATGAAAGCCTTCCTTATTTCTTATAAATTTCACTTTCCTACCGCTACTTCTACTGGAATTACGTGCTAGATACTGCGAAACATTCGAGTGAGGCAACAACCTAAGAATTTCAAAAGCAAGTTCAATTTGTTTAGGTGTGAAAAAAGGTTGGTTCTGAATGCATACAAAAAAATACCCAAAAAAATCTATCTGTCCTGAAGGTTTAAGGGACTCGAAGTTCTCAACGCTTTTGACAAAATTTGTTAATTCTTCAAGCATTGCTCCTCAATTGACCAGTATTAATTTTATTCTTCTTGACTCTTTTAACCTCTTTCGACGAGGAGTTCCCCTTCAGCACCTCCTTTGCATAAGCAATCCCTTCCGGTTTAAGAATATAATCATCCTTATTAACATCCTTAATCCAATCTCTTTTTATACAGCTATTAATACTGTTGGTAACATTCTTTCGATTCGTTTCTGAATATCTGTTCGTTTCCTTATAGCCCTCAATTAGGCTTTCCTTACTAAACCTTTCGCTACCAAATTTTGATGAAAGAAAACTATAACACAACACCCATTCCGCCTCATTCTTAGGATAGTTTTTTACAACTAACTGTTTTAGCGACGGATATTCTTCACTCTCAATATCTTGTATTTGATTTGAAGATGGAGTCACTGTGAATTGTCCTTCACCTAATTGTTGCTTTGATGGGACAGTTGTTGGATAAGAGTTATTTACAGAATTTGCGCCAATACCAAACCTTTCAATTAGGTATTTAATAACCCTCATTTTAGCCTCTCCATCGAGATCCTTAATAAGATCGGTACATTTCGCGATTGCTTCAATTTCCTTGTCGAACATAGTTGTTGTGTTTTTGTGTGTAATGTTTTACAAATAGTGTGTAACCTATCGCTATCATAACTCGATCAAAACAGATCGAATGCTGAAATACTCTTGTCGTGTTTGGTGTAATCCACCGGACGTTTTGCGAAGAAATCATCCAGACTGTTGGCAAAAACTTCTTCTTCAAACCATTGTAATAATTTGATATCCGACAGAGCCAGATTGAACTGACGTGGCAGCCCAATTTTCTGCAGACTGTCGTCGGCGCGGTACTTCATGAAGTTCACGAGATCTTCCTTATTGATGCTATCAATCTCGCCTTCACTGAAAATCCAATCCACGATACGCGTTTCCACGTCGATGGAAGAGCGAACCAATCTGATGATCTCGGCCACAGTCGGCTCGTCGAACATATCCGGAAACTCTTCCTTGATTTTGTTCACAAGGTAAATCCCGGCATTGGCGTGGATCTGCTCATCTACGGACGTCCATGCGATGATGTTACTCACGTTTTTCATCAACCCTTTGAAGCGGGTGAACGAGAGAATGATCGCGAACTGGCTGAACAAACTTACGTTTTCGATCAAAATCGAGAACAGGATCAAAGAAAACGCATACTCTTTTCTGTCTGTGGATTTGGCATTGCCCAAAGCCTCTGTCAGATAGTCGATACGCTCGCGGATCACAGGAATCTCAACCAACGACTCAAACTGATTGGTGTAACCCAAAACTTCCAAAAGACGGGAATATGCTTCGGAGTGACGGAACTCGCATTCCGCAAACGTTGCGCCTAAACCGTTGAATTCAGGCTTTGGTAAATGGTGAAACAGATTACCCCAGAACGATTTTACCGCCACTTCAATCTGAGCAATAGCCAGAAGACTATTCTTTACCGCGTTTCTTTCGGCATGGTTCAAATGCGAATGAAAATCCTGCGTATCTGCAGTAAAGTCAACCTCGGAATGAACCCAGTAAGCCTTATTGATCGCTTCAGTAAATTGTAAAATTTCAGGGTATTCGAAAGGCTTGTATTGCAGACGTTTATCAAAGATGCTCATTTTTTTATGCCGGTATGTGTTGATTTTATTGATATAATTTGAGTTAAAAAGGACGCTTGGTGATGACTGTCATGGCAATGAAAACGTAAGATGATTCGTCAGTCCTCACATCCCGAACAGCAGCGCTTCACAATCACCCTCCTCACGTTTCCTGTCCGTTTCAACGAAACAAAACTACAAACTATATTAATAATTTGTAAACTTTTTTATTCTAACAAAATCATAACTAATTATTTATCAACATTTTAAATAAAAAAATTTGCTAACTTTTTTTTATTTCCAAAAAACAGAAAATTTTTATTTGATCATATACTCGTTTGACTTATGGAAGAAGATTCACCAAATAAAAATCCGCAGAATGCTCAGAATATCTCCTGTTGCTTCTGCGGATCAGACTAAATCCGTATGGATTGAAAAATTTATAATATCCTGGCGACGCCTTAAATCATTTCCATTTTTCTTACCTGCTTTCTTGTAGTGGGGGTGAGCTCACGACGGGCCAGTGCATGGCATTCATAAAGCGCATCACTGAACATCATTTGTTGCGGCGGTGTCTTTTGGGTAGAAGCTGATGGGCCGCGCAATGCGCCTACCAATCCAAGCTCGCGCGCTACATAGACATACCGGATAGCGTCAATCACCACACCGGCCGAGTTGGGTGAATCCTGCACCGATAACTGTGCATCCAAAATCACAGGCGCCCCCATAAAACCTTCCAGCTCCAGACGGAAATTGGCTACCTTATTATCACCGTAATAAGCGATATATTCTGACGGACCGGCATGCAGAAAACTGTTCTCTGAAGAAATGCCTCTGATATCGTTCTGTGCACGGATCACATTTTCCTTCGAGATCTTCTTGGACTTCAGCCTGTTTTTGTCCTCCATATTCAGGAAATCCGTGTTGCCGCCCACGTTACGCTGAATGTGCGCTTTCACATGATGACCCCGTTCAAAAGCCAGTTCCTGCAACATTTGTGAAACGATACTCGCGCCAAATTGGCTGCGCATGTCATCTCCGATAATCGGAATCCCTGCGTCTATGAAACGCTGTTCCCATTTTTCATCCGAAGCAATAAACACCGGAATACAATTTACCAGTGAAATGCCGAGTTCCAGGCAAATCTCCGCATAAAATTCAGTGGCAAGCTGCGAGCCTACAGGCAGGTAATTGATCAGGACTTCTGCCTGATGATGTTGCAATTGGGCGATGATCTCCTCCCGAAGCGAGGCTACCTGCTCCGGATCATATGCGGCTGGGTTGGCTAACAGATCAGTGGCAGTCAGTTCGTCCTGAATGACAAACCGATTCTCTGCCGGGTAAGCCGACATCTGAGGAGAAACACCGTCAATTACAGGCGAGCGGTATACCGGCGCCTGTGA
>DASYHR010000224.1:0-5165 GCA_035998385.1 Dyadobacter sp.
TTTAAGATGATCATATTCAGCTCCTGATAAAAATACCAGAGGGTTCAGATCTTAAAATATTGTTCCTGATAGCCTCTTGGGAAGCTTAAAAAACGCTCTTAAATGAAAAACACAACTCTTATAAACGGCATCATAAAACCGATTTGTGAGCTGGTGCAGTGAAACTTCTGAAAGCGTGACACACGGAAAACTGCATCCAAATCCTGGTGCCGCCATTGCCCAACTTTCAGCTTCCGGCAGATACCGATATGTTTCGCTTAAAGCTTCTGCCTTCTTTTGCTGGTAAACCAACATAAAACGTACTTCCCATACCCCGCGCACTTTCTACCCAAATTTCTCCATGATTTAATTCAACCAAATCTTTACAAATTTTAAGACCTATACCTGTGCCCGACTCCTGCTCAGTCCCACGGGTACTGACGGTTTCGAGCGAGAATAATTTAGAAAGGCTGGAATTTTCGATACCCACACCAGAATCCTGAATCGCCAGTACGACATCGCCGTGATTCGAAGTGGCTGAAAAAACAATACATCCGCCCGTAGGTGTGAACTTGATCGCGTTTGTGAGAAGGTTACGAATTACAATACGCAACATTTCTTCATCCGCCCAAACATGCCGGTCAGCATCAACCAACACCTCTGTCAGAATATTTTTATTAATTAGATCTGCCTGTACTTTATCCAATGTTCCGTTGATCAGATCGCGTAATGCAACAGCTGAACAATGTACCCGAAATCCATTCATCTGACTTCTCGACCAAGCCAGCAAATTGTCCATCATAGACATCGTCTGGGAGGCCGACTGATTCAGATAGGGCATCATGGAAGCAATTTCCTGAGGATCCAGCATGTGCGCCTCTACCATATCGAGCAAACTGATAAATTGCCCGAACGGACTACGAAGATCATGGGCAATGACGGAAAATAGCCGGTTTTTAATTGCATTAACTTTTGTAAGCTCTTCATTCTGTGACACGATCTGGTCGTTGAGGAACCTAAGTTTCCCGTTCACTTTACGAAGACGATAGATTGCGTAACCCGCTACTGCCACCAAAAGCGCGGCTATGGCCAAAATGATGCGCTGATAAAAAATGACATTTTCCTGTCCTTCTCGTGCCAATAGAAGGCGATTATTTTCGGCTTCCTCTTCACTTAGATCGAACCGTATTTTGAACAGGCTGGACAACTGATTTTTACGGTCATTGATCAGACTATCACTGATGGCCTTATGGTTACGGTAATTTTCGAGAGCGCTTTTATAATCTCCTGCTACGGAATCAAGCGAGTACAATTTATTGTAGACCTCGGACATAACCTCCCTGCTGTTCATTTTTTTCGCCAGTTCAGCCGCCTGCTCGTAGTGCTCGCGGGCACGCTGGAAAGCTTTCTGCCGGAAATAGACATTTCCCATTAACAGATGCAGTGCCTGAATATCACGTGGAGGAATAGCGTGTACCTCTTCAACTGCCAGTGCTTTTTTTATTAGCGCTAAAGCAGAATCATGTTGGTTTCTCACAAAATGGAGCGAGGCCTGCTGGTATAACGAGGTGACAATCCACTGATAATCTTTGATCTGCTCGGCAAGGATTCTGACTTTTCCGTAATAGGAAGCAGCCTTGTCATACTGCCCCAGATCTTCGTAACACGACCCGGTATTAGATAGAATTGTAAGTTGCAGTCTATGTTTACGCGTTCCGATCAGCCTTTCCGATTTCAGGAAAAATGGCAATGCCTGGCTGTAATCCTTCACTGTTGCGTAATAACAGCCCATATAATTGACTACACCGGATAGGTGGATGGTGTCCTGCTGTTGTTCAAAAAGTCGCAATGCTTTATTTAGATAATCCAGCGCGACTACATCCCCATGAATAAGCATGTAGGACAAGGCCATATTCTGATAGGCTATTGCCTCGCCTTCTTTGTAATTCACCGTCCGCGCTAGTTGCGCGGCTTGTCGACTTGCAGTATGCAATTTCCTGACATCGTAGGAAAAGCTTTCATTGGCTATTTTATTAAGCGCATTCACACGGGCCGTATCAATATTATAGTCTCCCGTAATATGAACTCTGGATGTGTCTGACTGGATACTGTACGAAAATGAGGTAAGTGGTCCGGTCATTAGTAACGTACCAATGTAAGACCAGAGGAATTTTGCGCTCAAGGACCGCATATTTGGATAACGGAGAGTAGAAGTATTTAACGATTTGGCAAATTACCGCATATCGACCCGGAAAAACAAAAACAAGTTAGTAAAGAATGGAAGACAGCTGGTTTCTAAACGAGCATGTGGTGCGGCAGATGTAAAAAGAAAAACTCTATTACATAAATCATCAGATCCGGAATTAGTTTGTGGTCATCTATGAGGATGCTAAACGAATTTATCGAAACAAATTACTGCATTTACGGACTGAACGTTCTCGTCATTTGAAAAAATTAACCATATCTTGTCTACATAAATAAGATACCGATCATCCAGCGAACTCCTTTCATTTTCCGAACCCCATGTACGTAAAGCGTCACCTCAACCCTCTGATCGTTTATTTCTATTCCTGGCGAATGGTTTTGTTTTCGCTCTTTACCGGCATTTTCGCCATCGTTCTTTATGAACATCTGGACTGGAAATGGGTGGCAATTCCATGGCTGCCGGTTTCTCTTGTCGGTACAGCCACAGCCTTTTTTGTTGGTTTCAAAAACAACCAATCTTACGACCGCAGCTGGGAAGCCAGGAAGGTGTGGGGTGCGATTACGAATAACAGCCGATCGTTCAGTGCTGCGATAAGATCGTTTGTGGGCCATGAGCTGGAGCATGAACCTCAAAAACAGGAGGAGATCAACGACATAATCCGCATCATCATTTACCGGCATATCGGTTGGCTCTACGCGATGAAATACGCCATGCGCCAGCGCACGACCTGGGAACACCGCGACCGGGCCAGTAAAAGACAGCGGATTGCGATTCACAAAACGCAGGAAACTTTCGAAGATGAGGTTCAGAAGTATTTGTTTGAAGGTGAAGTGGAATGGATTAAAACAAAAAGTAATCGTGCTACGCAGATCCTGGACCGCCAATCACAGGATATCAAACTATTGAGAAAAAACGGACTGGTGGATGCATTCCAGCATGTAGAACTTCAGAACCTTATTTCTTCTTTTTATGATGAACAGGGGAAAAGTGAGCGTATCAAAAATACACCGTTCCCACGCCAGTACGCCACGACTTCCACGTTGTTTATTTTCGTTTTTATGACGCTGTTGCCATTCGGTTTGCTACCACAATTTGTGGAACTCGGTGAACGGTACATGTTCCTGCTGATACCTTTTAATCTGATCGTTTCGTGGGTTTTTATGTTCATGGAATACGTGGGAGATATCAGCGAAAACCCATTCGAGGGCTTGATCAACGATGTCCCCGTTGCGAGTATCGTCCGCAACATTGAAATTGACCTTTGCGAAATGCTGGGCGATGAAGTGCTGCCGGAAAAGATTCAGCCCTATCAGGGTATGTTGTTTTGATGATTTCGAAATCGAACATTATATCGCGGCAACCTTTAACTGCTTAGCGCCTGGATGCAGCACTGGTTTAAAAAAGTTTATAATATTCAACCCTTCACAGGGTTGGAAAAATCTGTCTTCTCCTCTGATAACACCGGGTTACACCCGGCGCTATGCATATTGAAACCCTCCGGGTTTCTGGTGAATTCTATCACCCATTATGTTTAAGAGAACTATTTGATGGGGAATTAATTGTAGTCGTTCTAAATCAATGCACTGTAAATAACTGAGATCAAACGTCCAGATATGTTTCGCTGTCTCACCAACGCCAACACAAAGCCAGAAGGGCTTTGAATATGAATAACGCCGGGTGAAACCGGGGGATCACAAATAGCCTCATAGAAACCCGGCAACCCTGTCAAGGGTTGAATAACGGGGATAAGGAAAACCTGCTTCAATCATGAGTGGAGATTGCCCAACCATTCAGACCAGCTGCGTTGTTCGGAGTTGTCCATTTGGTTCTGACGACGAATAAGCCTACGCAGGTAAGATGCGGCAAGGGTTACATAATATTCAACCCTTCACAGGGTTGGAAAAATCTGTCTTCTCCTCTGATAACACCGGGTTACACCCGGCGCTATGCATATTGAAACCCTCCAGGCTTCTGGTGAATTCTATCACCCATTATGTTTAAGAGAACTATTTGATCGGGAATTAATTGTAGTCGTTCTGAATCAATGCACTGTAAATAACTGAGATCAAACGTCCAGATATGTTTCGCTGTCTCACCAACGCCAACACAAAGCCAGAAAGGCTTTGAATATAAATAACGCCGGGTGAAACCCGGGGATCACAAATAGCTTCACAGAAACCCGGCAACCCTGTCAAGGGTTGAATAACGGGGATAAGGAAAACCTGCTTCAATCATGAGTGGGGATTGCCCAACCATTCAGACCAGCTGCACTGTTCGGACCGGAATTGTTACGGCATTTTTTGAGAATGATTTAGCTATCAATTCAAAATTGATACGGATATTTGCGCCCTGATTAGTTGTGAAATCAAATTAGTGAAATATCGAACTGCCAAAATCAGAAAACACAGTATAATTCAATTAATACAATGAGAGTAAAGGGTTACTTGTTTGCTATACTGTCGGCAATCAGTTATGGATTGATTCCCCTATTCGTATTACCAATTAAAACGGCGCACTTTTCGATGGATGTCACACTGGCCTATCGCTTCGCCATTTCTGCTCTTTTTATTTTATCCTTACTTATTTACAGAAAAGAATCGTTACGTGTCAAGAGGTCAGACTTGCCGGTTCTTATCGCATTGGGTGTGCTTTTTGCACTAAGCTCCGAGTTTCTGTTTATGGCTTACGATTTGCTTTCTGCCGGAATTGCCTCCACTATCCTATTTGTATATCCTTTGTTTGTGGCTATCACGATGGCAGTCTTTTTTGGGGAGAAAATATCCAGACCTATGGCAGTCTCGTTGCTGGTTACTTTGGGTGGCATTTTTATACTGAGCGCCAGAAACGGCATGTTCGATATCAATTACACCGGAGTTCTTGTTGCGCTTACAAGTGCCGTTTGTTATGCCTTGTACATCGTACTGGTCAATAAGTCGCGAGTCAGCGTATCAGGTTTCAAACTTGCATTTTACTCGATGTT
>DASYHR010000227.1:0-6929 GCA_035998385.1 Dyadobacter sp.
GTTGTGAACTGACGTGCATTGGCACCCACCATGGCTGAGAAACCTACTGACTCTCCAAACCTTGTATTGTAGTTGGCAGTAAGCATGCTATTGGTTTCTGATACATCCGATTTGATTTCATCGTATTGTCCCTGAGGAATGTACTGTCCTCCTGTAGGCTGGACGCTTGTGAAATTGTAGTTATAGAAGTCACGCGTGGTGGTGGCTTTTACTGTCAGATTTTTCAGGATGTCATAAGATACAGACGCCTGTCCTATGAAGCGGTCTTTGGTATCTTCCTGCTTGAATTTATTAACGAAGAAATAGCCGTTGGTGACGATACCGGCATCATTCCAGATCATTTCGTTGCCGTTTGCATCATGCCCCGGCTGCAACCAGCGTACGTCCACAGTATTGGCCACTTCATAAGCCATCCAGTTGGGATTGCCCAAAGCATCACCTGCTACCGGGCGATTTTTACCTTTTTCACGGTTATATTGAACGACCGCCTCAGCCTTCAAACGGTCCGTCAGATTGGCTGAGATATTCAGGCTTGCCGTTTTACGGTTGTAAGTGTTAGAAGGTAATACACTTTTGGCATTCAGATCTGCGAAAGAAAGGCGGTACATCACCTTTTCAGTCCCGCCTGAAAGCGCTACGGAATGTGTTGCCGTTGTACCTGTCTGATAGAAATTTTTCAGATTATTCTTTTGTGCCAGATACGGGTGGTTTTGTCCGTCAGCAGCCATGTAGTTAGGATTTCCATCAATTTTTGCTCCGAAAGAACGGCGGCCGCTCGCCTGCGCAGCTGCCAGTGTGGTTGGCATGACACCACCATCGCCTTGTCCGTACTCGTATTGAAAATCAGGAAATACAGAAACATTTTCCATCGTGTAAGTCCCATTGTACTCCACGCCAATTCCCTTTTGTGCTTTTCCTTTTTTGGTTGTGATCAGAATAACGCCGTTGGCTCCGCGCGAGCCATACAAAGCTGCCGCTGCACCACCTTTCAATACCGTCATCGATTCGATATCATCCGGGTTGATCGCAGCAATGCCATCACCACGGTCGGTACCTGCTTTGGTACCCAAGCCGTTCACAGTGGAGCTACCACCCGGGACGCTGTTATCAATAGGCATCCCGTTTATTACATATAATGGCTGACTATTGCCGGTCAGAGATCCGTTTCCGCGAATAACGATACGACTCGAACCGCCAGGTCCTGTAGACAAACCCGTTGCATTGACACCTGCGATTTTTCCTGTCAGCGCATTGGCTACGTTGTTTTCACGCGCCTGTGTAAACTGTGATCCGCTTACTTCCGTTACAGCGTAACCAACAGCTCGCGCATCTTTTTTCATACCCAAGGCAGTTACAACTACTTCTCCAAGCTGCTCGGCATTGTCATTTAATTTTACAGATAGTGAGGTCTGGTTATCAGCAACTTCCATTTCGACAGTTTCAAAACCGACACTTCTCACCACCAGAATTACTTTTTTTCCGGCATAGCTATCAGGAAGACTAAGTTTGAAATTACCGTCCACATCCGTAATCACGCCTGCATTCGGATTGTCCTTCACAAGCACAGTTGCGCCTATGACCGGCGTTGCATCTTTTGCAGAAACTACCTGACCGGTGATTTCCTTTGCGGCCAGAACACTCCTCGAAACTTTCACTAACTCCAATCCCTTCCCATTAGCTGCAACTCCTCCAAGAAGGCTAAAAGCCATAAACCCGGCGAGGGATAAGCCTAGCAGACTTCTGGTGTCTTCTAACTGTCGATTTTTTTTCATAGATATTGGTGATTTACAAACTTAGGTTTTTTGCAAATTATGCAAATATATTCCCGTCTTACGGAGACAAACATAGAATATTATTTCAAGTTTAACGCAATATTTGCAATATAATTTTCAAGTTTAACCTAAAATGAAAATTTATATCACTATAAATTGCATTTTTTGCACAACACAATTCTCAGCTGTGTTAAAATCTGCATTTTTTATACCTTTGTTTATTAGCCATCCATCAATAGTCCTAACACCCGATGTCCATCAGCCTCTTAAAGAAAGAAAGGAAAGATCTGATCCTGAAAGAGATCAATATCCACACGCGTATATCACTGACAGAACTGACCGAAAAACTAAATGTCTCAGAGGATACCGTTCGTCGTGATGTGAACGAGTTGGCAGACGAAGGCGAGATTATCAAAATCCGTGGCGGAGCAATGTCCAAGGCTTATCACCACAGTTCAAATCTTAAGGAAACTTATGCGCACTCCCAGAAAGAGATCATCGGAAGTAAGGCAATGTCGCTTTTGAAGCCAGGAATGCTGGTTTTGATCGGAGGAGGCACTACAATAAGAGAACTTGTGAAGCTGATCCCTGATGACTTCACAGCTACCTTCATGACTGTTAATCCGCTCACTGCAGTGGAGTTGCTGGACAAGCCGAATATTGAGATTTTACTGATCGGCGGGCAGGTCTCGCGTTACAGCCAGATGATGGTCGGTGGTGAGGTGCACCAGCGCTTATCCGAAATAAAGGCTGACCTGTGCATCATCGGAACCAACGCGCTAGATACCCAGGGCGGACTCACCGATTCGGACTGGGAGACGGTGCAGGTAAAAAAATCGATGATCAAAGCCTCTGCAAAAGTTGCGGTACTTTCTATATCAGAAAAGCTTAATTCCGTCATGAAAATGAAAGTGGCCGACCTGCAGGAAATCGATTATCTGATCACAGAACTTCCCGCCGATTCGCCTATGCTTTCTTCATTTAAAAATGGACAAACAGAGGTTTTGTAGGGTTAATGCACAGATGGGCATGCTCTGGTTCGATTGCGACTTTTCAGGTTGGTAACCTAAGTTTTAAAAGGATAAAACAACTCAAATGTAGAGTTCCATTTTAGGATCTGCTGCGCATTTCTTTGCCTGACTTTTCAGGTATAACGCATTCCCGACCTGATACCGGTCGCAAATGTGCCGCTCTCTGATTTCATAATCAGCATTTCAAAACAAGTGTTTCTCAACCGTATTGGAAGCCACTGAGTCACATTTAAATAGTAATATTTGGATATACATTGAAAAAAAACAGATATTTGCCGTAGAATACACCTGAGTATATACCCTAAGTAATTATGGAAGGAATTTTGACAGACGAGGCCCGACTATTGCAGCTTTTGCGACAAGGGGACAAAGCTGCGTTTGAAGAAATTTACAACCAATACCAATCAAGGTTATATCGGATAGCACTAAGTAAAGTGCGAAGCGCTGAAAACGCGATGGAGATTATACAGGAAATTTTCCTTGACCTGTGGCTACGTCGCGAACTTGTTCAAATAGAGGATCTTGAACGATATCTGTATACTGCGGTCAAATACAAGGTTCTTGATTTCTACAAAAAAGAGGTGCAGAGAAAGATCTATGCAGAATCTGTCACACTGAATAATCAGGATGGCTCGTCAGCTACGGAAGATGTACTCGCCTATAATGAGCTCTCCCACTCTATCTTTGCATGTATTGAAAAACTCCCAGAAAAAACGAAAGTGATATTTGAGCTGAACAGGATTCAAGGTCAGACGGCAGATGAAATTTCCCGTGAGCTGGACGTCCCGTTGCGAACAGTTGAATACCATATTACCCAGGGATTGAAAGCACTTCGGCTTAACCTGAAAGACTACCTTATACTTCTTTTCTTCAGCATCTCTCCGCTATTCTAACCGCTCGGATAGAATAACAAATCCAATATTTTTCCGCTAGAATCGCCTGTTCTTTATAAATTTTTAAAGAATATATAAAATGATTTGCGGTCAATTGCGCTTCGATCTACTTACCTTATAGCGCCTCATACGATCAATGTGAATTACGTATGGCACTACCTATTTTAACCTATGAAACTGTAAAAATTTACCTGCACCCTTACTACGATGATAAAAAATCTCCAAGCCTTTTTCCGACTGTTGGAGCGCTATCAGCATAAGCGCACGAGCGAGCAGGAAACCAAACTAATGGACATTTGGTACCATTCCATTGATCATACCGAAACTAAAAAGGACAGCCTGGATGATGAACAGGCAGGGAAACTGATGTGGACGGCAATTTCGAAAGGAATGGAATCGGGTAACACGGAGGAAGTAGTGATGCCTCTGCCCTTTTGGAGACGAAATTTCTATATCAGGCTGGCGGCTGCGTGCTTGCTGTTTGTTGCGGGTTTTGCCGGATATCGGTTTAGTTTATACAGCCCCACAGTGATTGCCGGTGTTAAAACGGAGATTCTAGATGATATGAATCAGCTTACGAACAAGACTTCGCATCAAAAAATATTCAATTTGCCCGATGGAAGTCACGTAACCCTCGAACCAGGTGCGAAGTTGTTTTTCCCAAAAGTATTCTCCAGGGACGAACGCCGGGTTTACTTATCAGGAAATGTTTTTTTTGAAATAGCCCATGACAAGTCACGCCCGTTTTATGTGCATGCGAATAACATTGTTACGAAGGTGCTTGGAACAAGCTTTACTATCAGAGAAAGCAAGCAAAAAAATAGTATTGAAGTGGCGGTGCTGACAGGTATCGTGGAAGTACAGCAGCAGGAAGAAGAAAGCCCGGCGGAGAAAAAGGTAATTCTTACACAGAATAAAAAAGTGACATTTTATCCGCAGGATGAAAAACTTATCACGGGTATTGTGGAGCAACCCAAAGTAATCGTTACAGAGAAAGCGGCTGCCGCGAAGTTGAACTTCAATTACCTTGAAAAGCCACTTGCTGACATTATCCCTGTTCTTGAAAAAGCCTACGGAGTTAAAATCAATATGTCTAATGACAAACTTAGGAACTGTGTTATCACGGCTGACTTATCGCAGGAAAGCACGCTCTTCACACAACTTGAAATCCTTTGCGAAAGTATTGATGCGAAGTATCAGCTCATCAACGATTCTGTACTCTTAACCGGAAAAGGATGCGATCTATCAAAATAATCTTCACCCATAAACCTGCCCTACATATGCTATAGCTATTATCCAAATGTTTGAAACAAGGCCGAAGATGCTGGAAACATACTTCGACCTTTTCCCTGCCAACATGTACATGTTGACCGCCTCTCTGGAAAATCGGCGGTGGGAGTTGTAAATCATCGTGTTAAGAGATCTAACAATTACAAATCAATGAAAAAAAGACTTAAGATCATAAATCCTTTGTGGACAATTATGAAGGTGTCAAGTATACAGTTATTTTTACTATGCATAGCAACGGCCTATGGACATGCGCATACTTCCGAAGCACAGGAATTATTGACGCAGCGTGTGTCTGTTCAGGTACATCAAAAAGAAATTCGGGAAGTTCTGTCTTCACTCGAATCAAGCACCAATTTAAAATTCGTATATAGCTTACAGTTACTACCTGTAAACCGTAAGGTATCGCTCAAACTTGATAACAAGAGATTGGATGAAGTGCTGGAAACCATGTTTTTACCAGACAATATTTCCTATAAACTGATCAGAAATAAAGTCGTTATCAAAAAGGTAGCACCGGGCTCAGGGGAAGCCAACACGGCCGGGCAAAACAATACGTCCGCATCGTTGGAAGAGCCGATTGACAGAACCATCAACGGTACCGTACAGGATGACACTGGTATGCCACTGCCTGGCGTAAACATCGCGATAAAAGGAACCACATCCGGTACCTCCACTGACGTGGAAGGGCGGTTTTCTCTGACAATTCCCAACAATGATGTGACATTGGTCTTTTCTTTTGTGGGTTACAATGCGCAGGAAATCCAGCCAGGATCTCAAACGTCTCTTCAGGTAACGCTTGCGCAGGATACCAAAGCGTTGGATGAAGTTGTTGTAGTAGGTTACGGAACTACCAAAAAGAGCGATATCACCGGGGCAGTTGCATCGGTTAAAGCTGAGCAAATCACCAAAATTGCTACTGTAAATCCTTTGCAGGGTATTCAGGGACGTGTTCCGGGAGTTAATATCGTAAGCCAGTCAGGTGAGCCGGGTGCTCCGGTACGTGTGCGTATCAGGGGTGTGGGTACGATCAACAACAGTGATCCGCTTTATGTGGTTGACGGTTTTCAAACGAATGATATCAGTTTCCTTGCTCCGGGCGATATCGCATCCATGGAGATTTTGAAAGATGCATCAGCAACTGCAATCTACGGATCGCGCGGTGCTAACGGTGTTATTTTGATCTCAACCAAAAGAGGAAAAAGCGGCACGCCGAAAATTTCATTCGACGCGTATGCAGGTGTCCAAAAGGCAGGAAACAAAGTAGATATGCTTAACGCCAGCCAATATGCTACACTTAGATTAGAGTCTTATTCTAATGACGGCACGGTACTTCCGGAAAATGGTGCGCTTTACCAGACCCTAAACGGATTTCGTCAAAGCACTGATCCGGGTACAAACTGGCAGGACGAAGTAATGCAGACAGGCATTATGCAAAATTACAGTCTGAATGTGATGGGTGGAAATGAAAAACACCGTTACAGCCTTACAGGAACGTATTTTGATCAGGAAGGGATTGTGAAGAATTCGCCGGTTAAAAAGCTTTTCCTGCGTTTCAATAATGACTTTTATGTAACAAAATGGCTTGACGCGGGTATTTCAGCAGCTTATGCAGATACTGATAAAACATCCTATTTCGGTGATCAGTATGGCGGGATTCTTACCAGTGCACTGTCGGTTTCTCCATTGGCAAAAGCGTGGGATCCTGCAACCAATTTCTGGGGCAGGCGTCCTGTAGCAGAAGGTAATGCAACCAACCCTGCACGTATTGTTGATGAATACAAAAACAATAAGGTATATCAGAAACTGATCAATGCAAATTTCTTTGCAGATGCGAAGATTGCAAAAGGACTGAATTTCCGTACGCAGTTCGGTGTAAACTGGCTGAATACACAGGATAAGCGCTATTTGGGTCAGTATTTTCTTGCCAACGACGACCAGCGCCA
>DASYHR010000451.1:0-1516 GCA_035998385.1 Dyadobacter sp.
CCTTTCTTCCAGTTCGAGATACAAAGTCTCTCCAATACTTTTAAAGTCTGCACGGCCGAGGTAATCCAGGTCCGCATCACATAAGATCTTTTCGAGATGCGTGGCCGCGCTTTGCGGGACTTTGGTAGACATGATCAAGCCGCAAATGGTGGCGATCTGAGCGTGGGTGTATCCAAACTCATCAAGTACATTTTGAGCTATATCACAACCTGCTGCCTCATGGCCTTTGTAAGTTACTAAAAAGCCGCAATCGTGATAAAGAGCTGCCGTTCGCAGAAGGTCCAGTGACTCAGCATCCGTCACATTTTCTTCATATGCAATCGTGAGGGCAGTTTGCACTACATCCAGAGTGTGGTGAACACCGTGGTAAAACAGTGTTGGATCCAATTCCGATTCCAGTTTTGAAAGGATATAATTTTGGGCGACTTCAATGTTCATCATAAGACTATTCCAATACTTCGTAAATTCTTACGGGATTCGCCTTGTTTTTCAGGTTAACCTCACTCACAAGGGCGCATTTAAAGGCTTCCTTTATTTGCTCATAACCCTGCTCCGCCACCACAACCTGCCCCGGCTGGGCCGCTGCCTGCAAACGTTGAGCCACATTAACAACATCTCCTATCACCGTGTAGTCAAGCCTCTTCAGAGCGGCCGAGCCAATATTACCGGAAACCATTTCTCCTGAATTAATCCCGATAGACACCTTCGGATAGTAATCTGTCCGATCCGACAATTCTTCTCTGAATCCATTGATTTGATTTCTCACGGCAAGGCTACACTCTACAGCTCTGTCGAGATGGTAATCACCCCTAAAAACAGCCATGACGGCGTCTCCCATGAATTTATCCACCAAGCCTCCCTGAGCGATAATCTCTTTTACCATCACATCAAAATACTTGTTGATGAGCCTCACAACGGTATCTGCAGGTTCGCGTTCTGAGATTGAAGTAAAACCACACATATCCATAAAAACCACTGTCGCTTCAATATTCTCACTGACCATCAACGATTTACCAAACGTATCCTTCGTCATAAACTGCAATACAGACGAGTCGACATACATACGCAAAATATCATTTTCGCGAACTGCTTTCAATGTTTCTTTCAGTTGCGCCACATATTTCAGCGTCTTTTCCATCGTCACCTCCAGATCTTTAAAATCAATCGGTTTGGTAAGAAAATCGTAAGCACCCCGATTCATCGCGGTACGGATATTGTCCATATCCCCATA
Source organism: Dyadobacter sp. (assembly GCA_035998385.1). GTDB lineage: Bacteria > Bacteroidota > Bacteroidia > Cytophagales > Spirosomataceae > Dyadobacter. The sequence goes on from DASYHR010000451.1 coordinate 1,232, forward strand.
GGCCGAAACAATAACAGATTTAAGCAGCGGACTCACCTCTCCCAGCCTGATCAGTAACGTGAGCCCGTCCATTTCAGGCATGTTGATATCGCTCAACACCATGTCTACATCCGGATTCCCTTCCAGCGTTTCCAGTGCCTTCACACCATTTTCGGCAAAAATGAATTCGTATTCCTGCTCACGTATCTGCCGCCTGAACTTTTGTTTGATCAGCAATTGCAGATCCGCTTCGTCGTCAACTACAAGTATTTTAGCTTTCATATTGTTTTTTCAAGCAGTCCTTCA
>DASYHR010000452.1:0-3088 GCA_035998385.1 Dyadobacter sp.
CAATCTATCTGGCCGACGACGATGCAGATGACTGCATGTTGTTTGAAGATGCATTAAGAGAAGTTTGCGATACCACCGAGCTAACCACTGCCAATGATGGTGTACAGCTTCTGGATTTGATGGAAACGAGTGTTCCACCACCTCCTGATGTGATTTTCCTGGATTTGAATATGCCTAAAAAAAATGGCTTCGAATGTCTGGAACAGATAAGAGCAACGATTAAGTGGAAGGATATTCCCATCGTCATTTTCTCAACTACAGGTCAGGAAGAGATGATCAAAAAAGTGTATGACCAGGGTGCAAACTACTTCATTCGTAAGCCGGGATCTTTCCCAAAACTAAAGCAAGCCATCCGTCAGATTCTTGATATTGACTGGACAACGCACAGCTGGGTTCCTGTATCTGATAACCTGAGGTATCATTACTAGCACGCTGGAGTCAATCGTATAGAAACACTGATTGACAGTGTATTGTATATAAAGTACAGTCGTCTGGTGAAAGGAATTCTTTCACCAGACGACTTTTTTGTATTTGGATGTTAAAGTTTTGCTCTTTCGTATTGCACGGGCCAGGCAATTTCCTCATTCAGCTCTGCAGCTGCATTGATCGGGAAATACGGATTTCGTAATATTTCACGTGCGAGGAAAATCAGATCAGCTTCGCCCTTGTCGAGTATTGCCTCAGCCTGTTCGCTGGTCGTGATCAATCCTACAGTCCCGGTCACGATATTGACTTGCTCTTTGATCTGAGCTGCAAAAGGAACCTGATAGAGCGGTCCAACCGGGATTTTCGTATGCGGCACCAGCCCACCGGTAGAAACATCGATCATGTCTACGCCTTTGTCTTTCAGTATTTTTGATAAAGCAACTGATTGTCCCGGATCCCAGCCGTTTTCAGCCCAATCCGTGGCTGATATGCGCACGATTAAAGGTAGATCTGCAGGCAATACAGCCTGAACTGCTTCAATGATTTCAACTAAAAGTCGGATACGATTTTCAAATGAGCCACCATAATTGTCGTTTCTGTGGTTGCTGAGTGGCGACAAAAACTGATGAATCAGATAGCCATGCGCCGCATGTAATTCTATTGCTTCAAATCCGGCTTGTACAGCCCTTTCAGTCGCTTTCGCAAAGTCAGCAACAAGCTTGTCGATGCCATCCTGTGACATTTCCAACGGGGCTTCATCCGCTTCATTAAAAGGAATTGCGGATGCGCTCAGCGTTTGCCAGCCGCCTTGATCGCGCGGAACCTGTCCGCGTCCTTTCCAGGCTGCATTGGTACTTGCTTTACGTCCTGCATGCGCAAGCTGAATTCCTGCAACAGATCCCTGCTGTTTAATAAAGGTGGTAATCTGTTTCAATTTTTCAATATGTTCATCCAGGTAAATTCCCAAATCATCCGGCGATATACGACCTTCGGGAGATACAGCAGTCGCTTCGGAAATGATGAGTCCCGCACCGCCCACAGCACGACTTCCCAAATGCACCAGATGCCAATCTGTAGCGAAGCCATCCACTGAAGAATACTGGCACATGGGAGATACCACGATGCGGTTTTTAAGTGTGATCTTTTTTATAGTAATAGGTGAAAACAGTAACGAAGCCATTAGTAAAGGGATGATATGTGTGACAATATTCTACCGATGTATATATATCAAAAAAGCCCGGCTCAACACCGGGCTTTTTAACAATATGATTAGAACCTATCGGCTCAGATATAAATTCCTTTCACCGTATATCTTTTTGGGTAAGATACGGTCTGGCGAGACACGATGTCTTATTAACTACGCTGCCGGCGTGAATTCCCCTCTCTAGAAGATACTTCAATTTTTTTTCATTAATGATTTTATTGATTTACAGTTATATATCTTTTACGATATTTAAAAAGTCCTCCAATTTGTATGCACCGTCAACCAGGCGCCGGTCATACACCATGAAGTAACGATAATTGTTTCCTGCCTTGTTTGCCCAAAACGCACCCAGGCGTATCTTTTGTTCCGCATCGAGGTGGTCCCCTTTGGTTTCCAACACAATCGTTTTATTACTTTTGGTTTGAATGATGAAGTCAGGAAAATGATTCACAAAGCCATTGATTCTGAAGCCTTTCCGTTCAGGATTTCGAGTCCAAAATACAATGTTCGGCATATTTCCGACCTCATTGATCACATGTTCTTCGAATCCATTCATTTTACTTTCTTTCTCGTACAACGATCTCGTAATATCTTTTGCCGTCTCGCCAGGAGAGATGCTTTTAGCTAGCCTGTAAGAAGGTTTGATAAAAATATTGTCTGTGTCCAGAAAATCCCGGAATTTTTGCTCTGCGAACGCTTCTGAAAGCGACCTTATCTTGTGTTTAATTTTGTCTGTGTAGGAATACTCATTTTCAAAAAAGTCACTATACTGCTCATCTTGAAAGTCTTCCAGAACTCGGTTGATGTATTTTTCGATTTCCTTGTCAGGAATAGGATACATATTACCGATAATATCCATTATTCTTTTTGTCAAGTTCTTTACCCGACTATCTTTTCGGGACGGATCAAGTACGTATGCCATGAACCTGTCTCTATCTTTTCCATCAAGTTTGATGAATGTAGGAGTGTGCTCATTTTTTGTGGGATCTAAATCTACCCGATAGAGTTCCGAATTCACCGTATTGAAGACAATATTCGTATCTGCCTTGCTCAGTTTAAAATCGCTTAACAGGTTGTCCTTATCTAATAAAACATCTTCTTCGCCGGAGCTGAACAAATCGCTGACCGGCACTTTCAGATAAAACTGCGGCAAAACTATTTGCTCAGCTTGATCTTTAAAAACGTTTTTGATGTTGTAAGATTTCACGAGTTTCTGTATTTCTGCAGGCAAGGATGGCGAACCGGAAGTTTCAAGACTTGAAACAATCTTTTCGAATTCTTCTGTTTGCTGGATTGCCGTTTGTTCTATTTCAGTTACAGGAGAGATCGGAGCAGCATTTGCGGACGGAGAGTAAATTCTACCAAAATCGATATCTGAGGTGACATCATGGCGTGTAACCTCGCCTTCGCGGAAAACTGAAAGCTGTTGAAATAGTTCAGACTTTTTTTCCAATTCTA
>DASYHR010000344.1:0-5102 GCA_035998385.1 Dyadobacter sp.
CGAACATGCAATATGGTTTCAATAAGCCGACGCATCTACGCGGATTCCTGAATGCAAAACAGTATGTTGAATTGCTTCGTGAAGCAGCAATCAACTCAGATGCTTTGGAAGGTATAAATTCAACCGATCCCGCTCAATATGAAGATTCCTGGTTAGAGTCAGCCGAAGGCCGTTTGGACAGATATTCGGGAGGAACAGACTGGAGAACTCAACAAACCAATACCAACTGGGAAAAACTGGCATTCAATGACGCATCAAGAACCAAAATATTTGATGTTAACGCATCCGGCGGAAATGAGAAAACAAGATTCTACATCAGCGCAGGCTACAACGATCAGGACGGTATATTGATTGGTAACGATTTCAAAAGAATCTCGGGACGTATCAACCTTGACCATGACATCAATTCCCGCTTAAAAATCGGTTTCAATATGGGGCTATCGCGAACAATCGCAAACCGGCTGTCGCTGGACAACCAGTTTTCTTCCCCCATGCAGATCATCGCATTAGCACCTATTACTCCTGTACGTAATGCAGCCGGTGAAATCAACGACCGTCCCGTTACAACTTATTACAATCCTTTAATGGAAGTGGGAAATAAGAAATTCCAGACTACCGGTTACAGAAATATCGGAAGTACTTATCTTGCCTATAACATAGCCAAAGGACTTACATTCAGAACTGAATTTGGTTTTGATATTTTAAATCAGGACGAAGATATTTTTGCCGGTGTTAAGACCGAGGTTGGTCAGTCAGTTAACGGACAAGGTTCCAGTTACTTTTACCGCACCGTCAACTACAATACCAACAATTATTTCAACTACAATATTCTGAAAGAAAAACACAGTATTGACCTTACTGCCGGGATGTCTTTTCAGAATTATAAAGATGACCGTAATTCGGTAACCGGCCAGGATTTCCCTGTTGATGATCTCAAGAAAATTGAAAGTGCCGGAAAAATTACAGCAGGTTATTCTACTTCAACAGAATCTTCATTCCTTTCTTACTTCGGAAGAGCCAATTACAAATTTAATGATCGTTACCTGTTATCTGTAAGCGGACGTGTTGACGGTTCATCCAAATTCGGGAAAGACAGCCAATACGGTTTCTTCCCTGCGGTATCCGGTGGCTGGGTGCTTTCAGAAGAGTCGTTCCTGGCAGCAAGCAACACCATTAGTTTTCTTAAATTGAGAGGTAGCTGGGGTATTACAGGTAACGCCGATGGATTCGGAGATTTCAAGCAATTGGCGCTTTGGGGAGGATCTAAATATGGCGGTTCGTCCGGACTTATTCCAACTCAGTTGGCAAATCCGGATCTGAAATGGGAAAAATCAAACCAGATTGACTTCGGTCTTGACTTCGGGCTTTTTAAAAACCGACTTTCAGGGGAAATCGATTATTATGTAAAAGACACCAAGGATTTGATCTACAATGTACCTGTTGCAGGAACTTCAGGATTTGCTACCCAAACAGCCAATATAGGTTCTATGCAAAACAAAGGAGTTGAATTGGTATTAAATTCGACTAACCTCACAGGTGGCCCGGTAACATGGAGCACCAGTTTCAACGTTTCAAAAAACATAAACAAGCTGACCAAACTGGACGGTGCAACACAGTTGCTGCCAGGCAACGACGGACGTTTCCTAAACTCTCTGATCGTAGGCGAATCTATCGGTGTATTCTATGGCCCTAAATATGCAGGTGTTGACCCGACAAACGGTGACGCTCTGTACTACACGGAAACCAATGAAACAACTAACGACTACAACGCGGCTGGTAATTTCGTAGTTGGAAACCCTAATCCGGACTGGATTGGCGGACTAAACAATACTGTAGGATACAAAGGCGTAGAGCTAAGCTTCCTGTTTCAGGGAGTATTCGGAAACCAGGTAACAAATGGTGCAGGTGGATTTATGACCTCCAGCTTTGACTGGTACGACAACCAGACACTTGAAACACTGGACAGATGGCAAAAACCTGGTGATATCACGAATGAGCCGCAACTTCGCCTGGCAGGCGGAAATGGCACGTCCGCTTCCAGCAGATATGTATACGATGCCTCATATGTTCGCCTTAAAAACATCACTTTGAGCTACAAGCTTCCTCAAGCGGTATTACAAAAAATGAAACTTAGCTCACTTCGTATTTATGCGACCGGTGTAAACCTGCTTACCTTCACTAAGTATCCGGGATGGGATCCTGAGGTAAACACTGACTATCGGGCAGGTAACCGCAACCAGGGTAGCGACTTCTACGCAGCGCCTCAAATTAAATCCGTGACATTTGGATTAAGCATCGGGCTTTAATCCTGAACTAAGTTAACAACCGAAAATATCAGACTATGAAACAATATAATTCCATCATATTAGGTACAATGCTGCTTCTTTCTTCCTGTGCCGGAAAGCTTGATTTATTACCACAACAGGAGGTGGACAGTGAAACTGTACTCAATTCAGACACCAATATTAAAAGAGCACTCGCCGGAGCATATGACGCGATAAGCAATGCTTTTGTTCTTGGGGGAGACATGGCGCTGTTCTCTGAGCTTCTTGCGTCCAACAGCGAAATTGCATGGGAAGGTACTTACAATCAACCCAGAGACGTTTATCGGAAATCAATTCTTGTAAATAATAGCTTTGTACGGGATATCTGGCTTGAATCTTATGAAACTATTAATATTGCCAACAACGTATTAAGCGCTATCGACAAGGTAAACGAAGCTGATCAGGATCGCGTAAAAGGCGAAGCTTTGCTACTGCGGGCCATCACTTACTTTGAGCTGGTTCAATTGTATTCTTTGCCATATAGCGCAGGAAACACCGGTACAAATCCCGGGCTTCCTCTCGTATTAGAACCGACTAAAGCAGCGGAGCCTGGAAAAATTGTAACAAGAGCTTCTTTGGAAGCAACTTATGCACAGATTATTCAGGATGCTGTAGAGGCTGAAAGCTTGCTGCCCGAAACCAACGGATTTTACCTGAACCAGATTGCTGCCAATGCTTATCTGTCAAGAATTTACCTTCAAAAAGCGGATTATGCCAAAGCGCTTGCTGCAGCAAACAAAGGAATTTCACTCGCGACTTCGAATGGAATGGCGTTAACTACGACCTATGCAGCTGCTTTTAATAACGCTGCCAATTCTGTTGAAGACATTTTCGCAATTCAGGTGAGCGATCAGGACGGCGACAATGATATGCAACTCTTCTGGTCGATTCCTCAATATGGCGGACGCGATGGTGATGTATCTATTCAGACAAAGCATTTGAACCTATACGAAGCAGCAGATGCTCGTTTGAAATTATTTTATGAAGGGTCAGGCGGTACAAGAAGTGGCAAATGGATGTTACAGTTCAAAAACATTCCTGTGTTCAGATTGGCAGAACTTTACCTGACCCGAGCAGAATCCAACCAAAGACTATCTTCACAAGTAGGTGCAACGCCTGCGGCAGATCTCAATCTGATCCGCAGACGAGTGGGCTTGACTGCTATCACTGCTCCTACATTGGATATGATCCTGAAAGAACGTAAGCTTGAACTGGCCCATGAAGGACAAGGGATTCATGACCTGAAAAGGTTGAAACTGAACTCTGACAACCTTGCTTACAACGCGAACTCTCTGGTACTGCCTATACCTCAGCGAGAGGTAGATGCATCAGGAATTGTGCAGAACAGCGGATATTGAAAGTAATTCCTCAGACACAAAAAAACACGCTCCTCACGAGCGTGTTTTTTTGTGTCTGAACTACTATTTCAAAAATCTATATCCTGAACCAGTTGATCCAGACCGTAGCATCTTTGGCATTCACCATGTCATAGGTTTTTTCGGAGGTCTGGATGAGATAGTAGCCGGTGGCTTCGGTCAGTTGGGTTACAGTTTTAGCGACAGGCCCTGTTGTCGGAACCTCACCCAGCGTCCCCAGCTCGGAAAAAACTATCCTGCCGTCTGCGGGAAGAGAGGCTCTGATAGCATGTCCATAATGTAGGGACAGGCTTCCGTCTTCAAAAAATCCAGGGGCAAACAAGTCATAGTTTGAGCCATAAGCAGGGCTGTAAAGATATACTACATAAGGAAAAGAGTCGGAGGTAAGATCTTTAAGACCGAATGCATCATCAATCCCATTTACATGAAATCCTTTTTGAGAACGCCACTCTCCGCCGGTTGGAATAGGTGTCCTGTACCAGGTGGTGGCTGCCGTTCTGTCTATGGACAAAGGACGTATTGCAGTACTGATCACCGAGCTTACACCATTCGCTGACACGGACACCAAAGACTTTGATTCGTCCCAGGTAATGTTTGTAAAACCAGTGATGGTAGCAGAACCATTCACCAGGGGGTCTTTAAATCTCAGCCCTTCCGACGTGAAGTAATAAGTTGTATTGAAGTTTCTGACGGTCGTACCATCCAGCCATGTCATTTTCAACGATCTTGTATCCTGACCAACAGTAATTTCATATGTTACGCCGGCAACGGTAAGCCGCTTGAAGTAAACTTTATACTTAGAGATATTATTAAATGTCATTGCAGACGCCTGAGCACCATTGTTATAGGCAGTCTGTTGTGCCTCGGTAGCACGTGTCAATACAAGTTTGCTTCCATTTTTCCTTCCGATAAACACCATACGATCGGCCATTATAGAATCCGGAAAGATGGCAAATTCAAAGTCAGAAGCTAACCCAACACCATCGGAACCGCCATTAACCTCACTGTCCGGATCTGCCAATACGTGTAGATAACCATAGGTGTCAAAGATCAATGTAGGTGTCTGCATCGCTTTCAGGCGAAAGCTGCTTTCCTTTGAGGTTTTTGCCGATTCGTCTTTGAAGTCCGAATACATCGTAACCCGGTTCTGATCATTGAATTTCATATACAGACCATAACTCCCTCCGTTGGCCGGATAAATGACTGCATTCCAGCCGTATGTTGACCCCGCCAATTGCGTTTCGTAAGCCCCTAAGACTTCATTAAGGCGCTCATCGGCCGTTTTCTCAAATAATGATTCATCCTTATTTTCGCAGGACCAGAATCCAACCGAAACAAAGAGCAGATATAGAATAGACTTTTTCATTCACCTGATATTTTAAAACAAATTGATCTCAGAACA
>DASYHR010000355.1:0-4638 GCA_035998385.1 Dyadobacter sp.
ATTAACCGGAGGTTAGTGTGCCGTATTTCCCTCTTTCAATCAATCACTCATTCAAAATTAATTAAACCGTTACCCAAGCCTGTGCCTTGTTACTGTCAAGGATTCTTTCGCAGATTAGCAGTTCGCGGTAGCCGTCTGCGAAGGTAGGGTATGTTGGATTTTCAGGCTGCTTGCCTTCAGCGATTGCAGCATATACTTCTTTGAAAAGTTGTTTCGAAGTATCAGAGAAACCTTCGTTGTGTCCACCAGGGAAAGTGATCAGGGAACGTACGTCGTCATTCACAAGCGATGGGTCGCGGATCAGAACCTCATTGGCTTTGTCTCTGTTCCCAATCCACATTTCATTTGGTGCTTCTGAAGTCCAGTTAAAAGTTTTCTTCGAACCAGAAATTTCCAGCGTCATTCTGTTTTTGCGACCAGCAGAAACCTGTGAAACTGTGATCACACCTTTGCTGCCATTGTCGAAACGAAGCAATACGTTGGCGTGATCCTCAGTGGTGATAGGTACATCAGCATAATCTTCAGGTTGAAGCATTTTGCCAGAATACGTTTCCACAGGTTTAAGAGGCTTTTTACGCGTTTTATGAACTGTGTTGAAATCAGCAAGTACAGAAACCGTTTTCAGTCCTGTGATATACTCGAGAATATCCATCAGGTGAGATCCAATATCGGCGATCGCTCTTGAATCTCCGGATTTGTCCGGTTCTAGGCGCCAGTTGTAATCTGTTTCGTAGAACAACCAGTCCTGCAGGTACGAGCCAATGAAAGAATAGATTTCGCCCAACTCACCTCTTTCACGCATAGACTTCATCTGACGTGCCAACGGGTAGTAACGCAGGTTAAAGTGAACTGCGTTGACAAGACCGGTTTTGGCAGCAAGTTCTACAAGTTCCTCTGCTTCAGCCAGATCTTTTGCAAGTGGCTTTTCACAGATCACGTGTTTCCCTGCCAAAAGAGCAGCTTTCGATTGAGAATAATGAAGGAAGTTTGGCGTACAGATGTGGATAGCTTGTATATCTTCCTGCTTCAGCAAATCGTCGAATGTGTAAGAACGCGGTATACCAAGCATATCTGCTTTCTCGCGCGCCAATTCGGCAGTTACTTCGCAAAGCGCAACGACTTCGACATTAGGCAGACGTCGCAGCGCTTCAATATGAGCAGGTCCAATGAATCCGGTACCTACTACGCCAACTTTAATTTTGTTCATAGAATGGATTGTGAAATTGAAAAAGGTATAAAATATTATTTTAAAGCGCTTTACAGCGTTTTATTTCAGGCATGAAAATCCGTCCATTTCTGGTCTGACTTATCTGATTCCAAAACGGTATCAATGAATTTCATCCCGCGCAGGCCGTCATAGACGTTAGGGAAGTCGTATACCGGATCAGGATTTTTACCTTCCCATCTGGCACGCAGATGCACGGCGAAATTACGATAAAGATTGGCGAATGCTTCAAAATATCCTTCAGGATGTCCTGCCGGAATGCGGGTATGTACCTGCGCTGCACGGGAAAGGTTCCCGACACCAGTGCGGATGATTCGGGCGCCTTGGTTTGTTTTGTGGATCAACGTGTTGGGGTCCAGTTGCTTCCACTGCAATCCACCTGTTTCACCGTAAACACGAATATTCAGATCGTTTTCTTCGCCGTTCGCGATCTGGCTGTTTTGCAAGATACCTTTCGCGCCGTTGTCAAAGCGCAACAGGATATTTGCATCATCATCCAGTTGCCGACCTTCTACGAATATGGTCAGGTCAGCACAAAGTTGCGTGATTTTCAACCCGGTGATGTATTCGGCGAGGTTTTCGGCATGTGTTCCGATATCGCCTAGTCCACCAGCTGCTCCTGATTTGCTCGGATCGGTACGCCATGCTGCCTGTTTGTTACCGGTAACTTCAACCAGTGTTGCCAGCCAACCCTGCGGATATTCAACAATCACTTTCCGTACTTTTCCAATTGCACCGGAAGCGATCATTTCTTTCGCCTCTTTCACCATCGGATAACCAGTATAGTTGTGAGTCAGGCAGAAAATCAATCCGGTTTCTTCAACAACCCTGACAATTTCTTCTGCTTCTTCTGTGTTCAGCGTTACAGGTTTGTCACATACCACATGAAACCCATTTTCGAGCGCAAGTTTGGTCGGGCCTGCATGCATGTGATTGGGCGTAACAATAGAAACAAAATCCATTCTTTCGCCCAATGGAAGTTGTTTTTCCTTCGCGATCATTTCTTCAAAATCGCTATATACTCTGTCCTCGGGCAAGTAAAGAGCCTTACCCGTTTCTTTGGACTTCTCCGGATTAGAGCTGAAAACGCCGCAAACCAGTTCAATCTCTCCGTCCATGATGGCCGCACGACGATGTACTCCACCGATGAATGCATCGAGTGATCCACCGATCATACCCATTCTTATCTTTCGTGACATTCCTGTTTGTTTAAAGTTTAGAAAAGATTATCTGTTTGTAAAAGTGCACCCTAAGGGACTCTTACTTTTTACAAATATAAATTTATAGTGTAAAAAACGTGGTATAACTGCCGAATTGAGTAGTAGATTTGACAATTATTTGTTTTTTTTGTGAAAATCTTACATTTAAGGTATAGCCCCAATTCTTAATCTTTCTCATTCAAGTATTCAAATTTACTGGTCACATGTCTCAACCGATTAACAGCACAAGACTCTTTAACGCAAGTTGTTTTGCGCTCATTACCACAGCGTTCTCTTTCAGTATTCGTGCTGGTATCCTTCCCCAATTAGGAGAAGAATTCAACCTTACTGCAGAACAGCTGGGCTTTATTAACTCCATGTTTTTCTTCGGATTTCCAATTTCAATGGTAATCGGAGGACTTGTTTACAGAAGCGTGGGACCAAAAACAATTATGCAGGTGGCATTTGTTTCTCACATTATCGGGATCGTGATGACTATTTATTCCGGAGGTTACACCGGGCTTTTGATTTCGACATTCTTTATCGGAATCGGTAATGGCTGTACAGAGGCGGCATGTAATCCTATGATTGCAGATGCGTATACGGGTTTAAAGATGAATAAAATGCTGAACCGTTTCCATATGTGGTTCCCTGGTGGAATTGTGGTAGGTAGTCTTATCTCGAAATTCATGACAGATTTCGGATTCGGATGGCAGGCGCAAATATGGGTGATTATGATCCCGACCCTTATCTATGTAGTTCTTTTCTTCGGACAGGCGTTCCCGAAACCTGCGAGCGAAGCTGTGGGTTCAATCTCAGAAAACGTAAAGGCGATGTTCTCTCCGCTATTCCTCTTCATGTTCGTTTGCATGGCATTCACTGCGATTTCAGAGTTCGGACCGCAACAATGGACTGGGTTGATCATGAGTAAAAGTGGTGCAAGCCCAATGTTGATCCTTGCACTAGTTACCGGTCTTATGGCTGTAATGCGCTTCTTTGCTGCTCCTGTAGTGAAAGTATTGGGTGCAACAGGTATTCTCTGGGGAGGATCTGTTCTGGCCGCAATCGGAATATATCTTTTCAGTACGGTAACAGGACCTACTGCATACTTTGCAGCTGTCATTTTTGCGTTGGGTGTAGGTCTTTTCTGGCCAACTATGGTAGGGTTTATCGCACAGTACGTTCCGTTAAGCGGAGCTTTGGGTATGTCAATTATCGGTGGAGTAGGTATGCTTTCTACTTCAATCTTCCAGCCAATCATTGGTGGATGGATTGATGCTGATACTGCTGAAAAGGCTGCTCAGGGACTATCCGGTGACGAACTGGCTCTAGCGGCAGGTCAGGCTACGTTGAGTACAATGATTGCCTTCCCTGCGGTATTGATCGTAGCTTTTGGTATCTTATACTTCTGGATGAAAGGACGTAAAGTTGAAAATGCGGCTGCGGTAGCAGCTCACTAAGCGTTGTTTCAAATAGAAAGGGTCGTTTCAGCAATGAGACGACCCTTTTCTTATGCACGATAGGATGGAGGTTTTACTGATTTCTTCAGAGCAGATTATCTGAACTCGATAGGTAACAAATGTTTCACCCGAACTAATTTGCCTGACTGGGAACCGGGCGTCCAGGTTGGCATGAGGTTAATTATTCGGAGCGCTTCTTTGTCAAACTCAGGACTCAGACTTTTGAGAATTGTAACATCTTGTCTGCTACCATCTGTGTTAACAATAAAGGAGATAAAAACCCTTCCGTTTATTTTATGTTCTGGGGTAGATTTAGGAGTAAGCAAATTTTCCGCAATGAACTCTTTTCTTGCATTCTCTCCACCCGGAAATTCCGGTTGCTTTTCAACAACAGTAAACACACGCTCCTCTGATCGTTTCGTAGTAGTCTGTGAAAATGATGGAATCTGAGTCTTGCAAAGCAATAAAACGCTCCATATGATCAGCTGTATATGAAAAGCGTATTTACTTTTGAGCTGCTTAGGAATTTTCATGATGTAGAATTTTAATAGTTTAATTAAATCGGATAGGTAGATTATACTTGATCGGTGACAGCTCGTTTTCTGACCTGCCTCCCGGTTTCCATTTGGGCATTAACTTCATAATCCGTATTACTTCCATATCATGCTGAGGACTTAATCCTTTCAGCACTTTGATGTCTGATAAACTACCGTCAACATTTACAGTAAACGAAACAAAGACGCGCCCAGGCAAC
>DASYHR010000385.1:0-6563 GCA_035998385.1 Dyadobacter sp.
AAAAAATACTTCCCGGATGTAGTGGCTTACGCATCTCCTGCAACCGTAGAAGCTATTAAGGCATCTTCACAGAAAAAACTAGATGTTTGGGGCGGAAGATTGGGCAAAGCAATTACCTCAAACGTGGTTCTTCCCCAGGTATTAAAAGGAAATAGCATTGAGCTGGAAGGTCAAAAATTGGAAATCATTGGATTAGAGGAATTCCCTTCGAAAACTTTTGTCTGGATTCCTTCCATCAAAGCAGTTGTGGGCGGCATCAATGTTTTTGGAACCACATTTAATCTGTGGATGGCTGACGCCCAAACAGCAGAAGCCCGCAAAAACTGGATTACAGTTTTGGATAGAATTGAGGCATTACATCCTGCAATCGTAATCCCTGCCCACGCAAATTCTAATTCTCCCTTTGATGTTTCGGCTGTAAAACATACCAAAAGTTACATTTTGTTTTATGAAGAAGCACTCAAAACCAACAAAACTTCTGAGACGTTGATTGCTGCGATAAAAGCAAAATATCCTGCTCTAACCTTCGAAACAGCTTTGCAAATCGGAGCAAAAGTAAATACGGGTGAAATGAAATGGTAAAGAATTCAATCCTGATCAGCCTGTCAATGCTCCTTGCATTGTCGGGTTGCTCGCTAAACGAAAAGAAAATGACAAATCTTGAAATTGTAAAAAGTACCTACGAAGGCAAAACTTCGGAAGAAAACGGCAAAAACCTGGCCAAATATGTAGCGGATGATATTTCCTGGACAGAGGCCAAAGGCTTTCCTTACGCCGGAACTTACATTAGTTTGGAAAGCGTCACCAAAAATGTCTTCAGCCGACTGGGAAGCGAATGGATTGACTATAAATTTACCCCCGAAAACTATGTTGCCAGTGAAGACAAGGTTGTCGCTTACGGTACTTACACCGGGACTTATAAAATTACCAACAAACCATTTGCGGCCAGGGTGGCACACATATGGCAATTAAAGGATAGCAAAATTGTAAAGTTCGAGCAGTTTGTCGACAGCAAGCCCGTCAATGATGCGATGGAGTAAAGTCTACTCCAATCGTTCTCCATGTATACTTTGGTTCATTTTTGTTGTGCTCTGTGGATTCTGTTGCTCCCTCTGAATTATGCTCCTGGGTAACCTGGCACCTTTTGAACTGTAATGACTCTCATCCTACCGAGATACGTGGATGTCATCGAACCGTAGTATCCGCTTCTCGGCTCCTCCTAAAAGTCCTGGCCTAATTTTAGCAGATTATAGTACGACATCAATTGACTTGTACAAGTTGTATATATATCGAGTATTTTCATAAAAGATGTAACAGTTTCACTTGCATCATAATACCTAAATCGTTATTTTGATTACTGATTTACAGTTCGCGAAAGATTGGTGAGTAACGTTTTGTGTGGTTTTGGAATTGGTTGTTATATCAGTAGTATATAAGAAAGGTCCTGCACTCGTCGGGTGTTGACCCCGTAGAGTACTGAGATAGATGACGATTATCTTTTGCGTTCGATAGATATATAATAAAGAATCCGCAGAAGAACGTCTTTTGTGGATTGGCGATGACATTTAAACGATTTCAAATGGGTGTTTGAGTGAAAATTTTCATCTTTACTTTGGTACGAATTACTTTTGGTTTGCAGGTAGTTTTGAAGTTAAATGCGTAAATGGTGTAGTAACTTGGATTTTTTTATCTAACTCGCTAGTCATTAGGTATATATATGATCGGTAACTCCCTCTATCTCTATACGTATAAATACTTTATCAGCTCCACTGGAAAAATATCCGCATGAAGCTGATTAAAAATATTTTATTTTCCCTCAAGAATACCTCGAAGTCGAGCCATATCGTCGCTTACCTTTTTGTCCACGATCTTAGCGTATTGCTGGGTCGTCTTTAGATTTCTGTGGCCGAGCATTTTTGAGACACTTTCTATAGGTACACCATTGGTGAGTGTAACGGTGGTAGCAAACGTGTGCCTTGCCAAGTGAAAGGTGATATTCTTTTGGATTCCTGTCAAATCCGCAATTTCTTTCAAGTAGGAATTCATTTTTTGATTCGAAAGAACGGGTAGTACTCTTCTTTCAGATTCGCATTGAGGATGGTCTTGATATTTATCCATTATTTCCTGGGCCACTGGTAATATTGGAATTCTTGATGACGAATCCGTTTTTTTTCGTGTTGTGGTTATCCACTTGCCTCCATCCATACCTTCAATTATTTCCATACGACGTAGTTTATGAACGTCGGCATATGCCAATCCTGTGTAACAACAGAATAGGAATATGTCCCTTACCTGTGAGAGCCTCCCGTTGCCAAAATCCTTTTCTCTTATTTTTTTTAACTCGGTATCTGTAAGTGCTTCTCTGTCGACCTCGCGTTTTGTCATTTTAAAGGCATGGAACGGATCGCGCGTTAGCCAGCCATGTTTGATGCAGATTAAAACAATTTTCTTGAAGTTAGCTAAGTACTTCATCGTTGTATTATGGCTGCATTTGCGGACAGACTTAAACCAGAATTCGTACTGTGATATAAAATCGTAATCCAGCAAGTCTATCTCAATATCGTCTTGCTTGTATTTCCATTTAATAAAAGAGCGTGTGTGATCCAAGGAAGTAGCATAGCGCTCTAATGTGCCTGGAGCAAATTCAGAGCCTATCAAGGCAGACATCTGATCATTGTGATGCTTAAATACTGCAAGGATAGTTTTTTTATCTCCTTGCTTGCCATGGATAATATTAAAAATTGATATAGCGCTGACGGATCTACGGTCATCAATCAATGATTTTTTAGCCTCATAAATCTTTGCGGCTATTGAGTCTATGTAAGCATTCAATGCTCGTGCATCTTCTTTATTGCCATTAGGTCTTCCGAGTCTGATGTTACATCGGGAAGGATGCCATAATTGTTTCAAAGAAAATTCCTTGGCTAGCCCATTAACGGTAATTCTGCAATACAAATAATGAGTGCCTTCGGCATTTTCTGGGCGGGGTTTTCTCAGGAAGAAAATTAACCCGAAGCTTGTTTCTAACATAATCGTTAATGTTTAAGATGAACAAATCTCGGATTGATACTTCAGAAAGTAAAGATGTAAATCAGGTAAACATCTTCATTATCAGATTATTACGTACTTATTCGTGTGAGAATTTAACGGGGTAAAAAACTCCCACGATTTTGCACATTAATTATGGGCAATTTTGCAGATTTTGGTAGTCGTAGAAAAACTAAAAACCCCGTTTAAATGATTTAAACGGGGTTTTGAATTTTTTGGTAAGCGTACCAGCAGAGAGAGAGGGATTCGAACCCCCGGACCTGTAACAGTCAACGGTTTTCAAGACCGTCGCAATCGACCACTCTGCCATCTCTCTAAATGTTTCGGCGTGTCCGAATCATGGTGCAAAGGTAATCACAAATTGTTTACATGCAAGTGTTCGCTGAATTTATATTTAACTTTTTTGATGAAATCTGATATCAGGTCAGGTGCTTTTTGACGTTTAAATATCTGTATCGGGCAATTATAATTTTTAACGGCAAGGGATACAGTATGTTATCGCACTGTTAGCTGGCCTTTAATTCTGTAAAAACAGTTCCTCTAGAAATATGTTTTTATTCGCTATTTAAAACCGAAAAAATAGGGGAAGGCAAATATGACGATGATTGTCCATATCAGGTAAATGGGCAAAAAGGTTGTGATGCTCTTTTTCACGCTTTCCATTCTCTCTGCTGTGCCCATTGTTTTGTATAGTTGATAAGTAACGATCAGTAGATGCACCAGAATCAATACATTACTTCCCATTACAGCTAGTCTGTTGGGCGTAATACCCCAGCTTGCAATTCTGAAAAGGATAGCAGAAAGAGCAATTCCGTTTACAACAATCGTGACAGAAGCCAACGCAAACAGAATAACTGTTTCAATCTTTCCGGCTCCTTTTCTCGCTATTTCTATCACATAGAAAAGAATAAGGGCCATCACCGCAATCAGTAGGCCATTAAAAAGTAGGAGGAAATCTCGATCGGTGTAGGGATCTTTACCGGTGTAGACGACGGTACCTAGATAAATGACCAACATTACCAAGACCAGGGGCGTGAAGATCCTTGCAATCACTGGCGAAACTTTTCCTACGAGATTTGGATTGGACTGAACCAGATATGTAGCAATGATGGGTGCTGATGACAATCCCCAAATACCGACATATTTAAAGTAAATGTCTTCAATACGTACACCGATCATGGAGAATAGATTGATGGTCATCGCTGTCATAATTACGCCAGCGATTAAAATCAGACCGGTCATTACCGCCAAATCTCCGTTGTACCTTAGGAAATCGATCCTTTTACTATAATCACGGTAACGCTCGCCTGCAAACGCATAACTCAAAATTCCCCAAAGTAATATCGGAACGTGAATACAGGCCAATTGAAATGTGTCAGTCTTGTCATTGCCTGGCAGCACATTGATGTAAACGGCGGGTATCAAAATCGCCAATGCCAAACCTACTATTGTTCGGAGATGATAGGCTCGCTGTTTCCATACAAAAAATGCGATCAGAAATGGGAAAATGATGAAGCCAATGTTTCGAGGGTAGAAACGTTCAGAATCGATTGAGGTGAGCTGGGGGATTTTGGCAATGAGGCCGGCTCCAAAACAAAGGGCCAGGACAAACGGAAGGTCTTTGGTCGCTCCCCATGAGAATTCACTACCTTCAAAATTCAACCGCTCATTCCAGATCTGAGCTGTTTTGTCATCTTGAATAGCAGGGTATATCGTCGAAAACGCTCTTTTGAATTCTGACTTATCTTCCCGATACAATGCTTCGAGCCGTTGTGGGTTTTCCAAACCGGCGATAATCTGTTCTTTCATAGTGATCATTGTTTTCTTGTAAAAGTACTTTGAAATACAAAGTGAAAAGATAAAAAAATTTGGAGATGACAGTTGATTATTTCTGGCTTTTGATCAAATTTTCAAGCGCCACCAAATGTTCTTCAAAAGCTAATTTGCCTGTTTTTGTGATAAAATAGTTTGTGTTAGGTTTGCGGCCAATAAAGGTTTTGTTAATTCCGATTAACTCTTCCTTTTCCAATGATTTCAGGTGGCTTGCCAGATTGCCGTCAGTCAGTTCCAGGTATTCTTTCAAACTATTAAAATCCAGGGTATCATTCACCGCCAGAACGGACATGATGCCCAATCTGACTCTGCTTTCAAAAGCTTTATTAAGTGCATGAATGATTGCTTTCACTTTTCGTATTTCAGGTGCATGATAATACCATACACAATGTGCATAATTCCAAAGCCCACAGCCCATAAAAGTAGGGCATGTCCCACGAAGTAGGTGGCTACCAGTCCAAGTATAATTTGTATAAAGCCCAGATACCTAAGATCGTCGTAAGTAAACCGACTTGCATTGATAAGCGCCAAACCATAAAACAACAATGTCGCGGGTGCGATCAGAACGAGCATCCCTTTTGCGAAAAGAATCAAAATGAAAATGCCGCCGGTAACCAAGGGTATTGCCATGTTAGTTACTAGCCTTTTTGCCGCGGCATTCCATAATTTTTCACCATTTTTTCCTGATTTGCGATAAGCCAGAAAAATAGCAGTTCCCACAGCTAAAATCAGCATGGAAATCGTGATCAAAATCAAATCGGTATTGCCCGCAATATCATCCCGGGAAACTGCTGTATAATCCCAAACCTTTGCGCCTGAGTAATTGGAATAAAATGACTGCCTGACCAGATAAGCTCCTGCCAAAGCATAGATCCCTGCCATTACACCTGACATTCCTGAAAGTGACAGAAATTTGGTAGATCGCTCCATCATGGAACGTATCTCGGTGAGGTCTTTAATATACTCTTGTTCTGTTTTCATAAAAGTACTTTGTGTTTCAAAGTTAAATATATGTTTTGATATTTTGCAAGAGGCTTATAAAAAAAGTTTTGCACTACCTGTTGCTACAGCTCAGATACTGCAATGCCGGCGTCCTAATCCATACGCCCCTACGTTCATATTTTTTACTATATAAACCTTGTAGATTAAATAGAATAACTACATTTGTGTCATACTAACAATTAAATCTGCATTAATAGGATATTTCAAATACAATATTAGCTTCAGTTATAATAGTAACATGTGGAATAGGATTTGTGGTGTTGATGCGCGTCAATAACAAACCCCTGAAATAGAAAAAAACAAAGAGAGTAATCAATCACGTCGAATCAAATCCTGATATAATTTATCCTATTTGCTATATAGATTTTATATTTTATTAGTGTTTAATCAGACAGAATTACATCAGTTCAATTAAGAAAAACAGAGACTATTTTTTATGAAAAAAGTTTTCAGTGGGTTAGTAATTGCTTTTACGCTTACCGGACAGGGTAGGGCGGTGCAGGCTGAACGGATCGGGACGCTACGGCAATTGGCTGTAGACAGGACGATCCGTGGAGTAGTGAAAGATGATAAAGGTGAGGGGCTGCCTGGTGTGAGCATCGTTCTTAAGGGCACCACACGCGGAACATCGACGGATGTGAACGGGAAGTTCGAGTTCACCGCACCCGACCAAGGTGGGA
>DASYHR010000406.1:0-5098 GCA_035998385.1 Dyadobacter sp.
GCCATGGATGGAACCGAACAGGAGTGTCTGGATGCGGGCATGAACGACTATCTTGCCAAACCTATACGGGTTGAGGAATTAACCGGAAAGTTGGAGAAGTGGTGGAAGGTAAGGGACGTTGTTCAGGATTTTTCGTAAAATTGGTTATCTCATGTGAGTCGGAGTTTGCAGCAGCGATTACGGGGCCTGTACTAATTTGTTGGTGCTATTGATTCTAAGTTAAAGAATATACCGGAAAAGGTATAGCTGTCTTGAAAAATAGCGTATGAATATGATGGTAGCTGTTAGGGAGGACATGGCAAGGTTGGCAGAAGGTAGCTACTTTTCCAGTTGCTCCTCAAATTGGCTTGGTGTAAGTATTTAAAATGTGTTGTTGGATCTTTGCCAGGCGCTTGCCGATTAAAAAACTGATCCAAACATTGGTGTCGAAGATGACTTTAACCCTTTTGTGCATCATAAATTTCCTGCCTTACGGTCTCGGTTTCCTCTATAATTGTGCTGATGTCCAAATTTTTTGTTTCGAAGGTTTCTAACAAACGGGGAAGTTTACTTTCAATAGCGTCTTTTCCAATTCTCTTGTCAGCTTGATTTGTTCTTCGGAAGGAAGTTGCTTCACGACAGATAGTATTTGATCAAATGTCAGCTCGATTTGGAACGCAGTTTTCAGATCGTACAATCATTAGTGTTTTACAAATTTACGAAAATTATGTTATGCAATAGGAGTATCCGTTTCAAGGGTTTAATACGTAATAATTGGGTTATCAGTCAATAACAAGCTTGTGCTTCAATGATCCTTATCGAAGAAGTCCGGAAGGTTAACCACTGAGGTTAACACTTCCGGACTTCTTTAATATGCTGTCAAGATAATTTTCCCGAATGAGAACTACTCAATCACAAACAAATAAGCAGCCTGCGCGCCTATTTCTTCGCTCGTTTTAGCAGGAATTACGATATTTCCATCCTTTTGTTTCATAGCCTTTTTGCTTCCTGCCAAAGTGATTTTAGCAGTTTTAGAGATTATTAATCCTGCTGGTTTCAGGCTCACCGGAAGTTTCTCTCCGGCTTCCGCCAGATAGAAAGCATACGTAGTATTTCCCTTTTTTGTATACGCCCATTTGCCCTGACGGTAGGGAGCCAATGGTTTTGTTTCGTAAATACCCACACTGTTTGTATTCATCCATTTACCGATTTCTTCGAGGCGCGTATATGCTTCCTGATGCCACTCGCCATCCGGGCCGGGTGCAACATTCAATAGCAGGTTGCCTCCTTTGGCTACAATGTCAACCAAAGTATGAATCAACTTTTCTGTCGATTTAAAGTTTTCCTTTGGAATGTATGACCAGGAATCTCCCATGGTGATGCACGATTCCCAGGGAATAGACATATAATGATCAGGAATCTGTTGTTCGGGTGTCACATAATTTTCGAATTCTCCGGTTACAGTGCGGTCCACCACAAGCAGACCGGGCTGGTGAGAACGTGCCATTTTAGCGATTTTTGCCATGTCAATATCCTGCTCATAAGGAATTGACTTCTGCCAGCTGATCTTCGGATCAATGGTGTTGAACGGACGAACCCAGCCGCCATCCAGCCAAAGAATATCCACAGAACCATAGCCGGTCATGAGGTCTTCGATCTGGTTGTAGGTGAAAGTTTTAAACTTCTCCCAGATCTCCGGTTTTTTCTTAGGATCATAGGTTGAATTGCGGTCTTTTGGCGGAAAATAAGGCCACCAGTACGAATCTACATTCCAGTCAGGTTTGGAGAAGTATGTTCCCGTCATAAAACCTTCTTTGCGGAACGCGGAAAGAATTTCTTTGGTAATGTTGCTCTTCGGGTTCGAGCCGAAAGGCGTGTTTGTAATTTTATAATCGGTATGTTTTGAATCAAACATCGCAAAACCGTCATGGTGTTTGGTCGTAAACACAAGGTATTTCATCCCTGCATTTTTCGCAGCAGTTGCCCATTTTTCAGGATTGAATTTTACCGGATTAAATTCTTTGGCTATGCCTTCATACGCTTTTTTATACTCATACCAGTTGTGCGAATGTGGGCCCCGACGCTCACACCAGCCTTCGTCTTCAGGGCACAGTGACCACGATTCCACAATCCCCCATTGGCTGTACGTTCCCCAGTGCATCATCAACCCAAATTTTACATCCTGCCATTTAGCAAGTTTTTGCTGCACGAGCGGGTCAGTAGGGGTGACGTATTTGGAATGATCCTGCTCGGAATGCTGCTGGGCGGAAGCCGTAAACGTGGAGAATAGCGCGAGCGTTGAAAGTAGAAGAGAATTGATTTTCATTTGAATAGCTTTGAGCTGAAAGCGGTTGGCTTTTGGTGTTAGGTTAATTAGAAAATTGTTGGTGTTTAAGTTTTAACGCAAAGTTGAGAGAGGGAATACGCAGAATCACGCGGAGTTTTATTACTCCGCGTTTCATTTATAGCTGTCAGAAGTAACTTTTGGCATCATACACTTTTCCTTTCCCGCCTTTTTCTGTCACGGTGTAGTTAAAGCCCTTTTGTATGGAATAAGCTCCTACTTCCCCTTGCTTATTAATCGCAATAAAACCTACCTGAAATGTTTTTGCTCTTTCGGGATTGGGTTTGATGATACGTTCAATTGCTTTTTTGCAAGCCGCCTCGGGGGAAAGCCCGGAACGCATAAATTCTACGACAAGGTGTGTTCCGCAAACCCGAATCACCTCTTCTCCTTGTCCGGATGAAGTGGCTGCACCAATTTCGTTATCAACAAATAAACCAGCTCCGATGATAGGTGAATCACCGACGCGACCACGCATTTTAAAGCCCATTCCGCTGGTGGTGCACATTCCTGACAAATCGCCGTTGGTATCAAGGGCTATGGTGCCCATGGTGTCGTGGTTAAAGGAGCCATCGTCGAACCGGTTTGGTGCGAAAGGCCCGTTGCCTTTTTCCTTTGGCCTCGATTGCTGGTGTTCAATATTAATAATCGGTTTGTATTCAGCTGTTTTCAACCATTCCTTATATGTTTTGGCAGCATCGGGCGATAGTTCACCGGACTCAAGCGGAAAGCCATTGGCAAGTGCAAATTGCTGAGCTCCAACACCCGCCAGAAATACATGAGGTGTAGTTTCCATCAGTTTGCGGGCCACAGAAATCGGATGTTTGATTCGCTCCATAAATGCAACAGACCCACAATTGGCCTTTTCATCCATAATACAGGCATCCAGCGTCACATATCCGTCGCGGTCGGGGTTGCCACCCAATCCTACACAGCAATTAATTTCGTTTTCGATGGCAATAGCGGCTTGTTCAACCGCATCCAGGGCTTTTCCTCCTTTTTCCAGGACGGGCCATGCAGCGCCATTTGATATTTGTCCGCTGTCCCAGGTCGAAACCACGATTGGCTTTTTCGGTGCTGGTTTGCCAATAAGGTTATTGAGTTGACTAAAAGGCAAAGCCAAAGCTGAAAAACGTAAAAAAGACCGGCGACTGGAAGACTTTCTGGACATACTTAGGTTGAGGTTATTTATGAGTGGTTTAGCCGTTTAGCCTGACAGCAAATTGACATCACGATCATGTACTAAACATGTATGATATGCCAAAACTAAACAGAAGGACAATTTATTAAAAATATTTAATAAGTATAGCAAGTTTTATTCTTAAGCTTGAAATAGTTGCTTATCCTTGGAACTACGGAATACTATTTGCCGACTGGCGGTCTATACTTTCGGAAGGGTATTTTTAAAAGATTGGTGATGTCACTGTTGGCATCAGCCTCGGGGTGCGTGTCTATGCCATAGATAATATCCTTTTGAGGTAGTGACCGATAGGTGAGAAAAAGTCTGTCCCAAACAGAGAATATATTTCCGTAGTTGGAGTCCGTGTAAGGTTGTACATAATGATGATGTATATGATGCATGTTAGGCGTTACGATTATCAAACTCAAAATTTTATGCAACCAAACGGGGAGATCAATATTGGCATGATTGAATTGAGAAAGAATCACAGACAGCGACTGGTACAGAACAACAAGCCACATAGGCGCGCCTGCAAGCAGAATAGCAAGCATTGTAAAAATAAAACGAACCAGACTCTCACCCGGATGGTGGCGATTTGCGGTGGTTGTATCTACCTCATGATCGGCATGGTGAATGATATGGAACTGCCAGAGCCATTTGGTTTTGTGCTGCGTCCAGTGAGCCAACCAGGCTCCGACCAAATCCAGAATCAAAAGTCCGACCAGTGTATATAGCCAAAGTGGCATATGAGGTAACCACTGTAAAATGCCAAAATCATGATTGACACAAAAATCGCTACATAACACAAGCAGAAATGCCAGCGGGAAGTTGACAAAAATAGTAGTGATTGTAAAGAAAACATTGACTCCAGCGTGTTTCCATTTGTTGTATTTGAAATGAAAAAGCGGCCAGGCACCTTCCAACAACCAAAAAAACGATATACCTCCTACCAGAATAGCGCTTCTGTGCAACGAGGGGATATGCCCAAAATAATCTGCGATGAAGTCCATGATATCTCAGGTGAATACACTACACAATAATAAGAATATTTAAGATTATTTGAATACCATTATGATTATACGATTCTCCGGGGCTATATGTATTAGAAAATTATATATTTACAGTTTTTTGCTGCCAATAAAGGTTTTGGTGTCATGCTATATGATTTACAAAAAGGATGATGGTTTTAGAGATAAGTCAGTTGAGTCAGTATTACGGTACACATCAGGTTCTCGATATTCCATCATGGAGCATTGACTATGGAATCTATTGGATTCAGGGAGAAAACGGAGCAGGCAAGTCTACATTGTTCAGAACGCTTTCCGGTATGTTGCCCTATGCAGGAGATATCTTGCTGAACGGGAAGTACAACCTGAAAAATCAGTCCGTGGATTATCTTTTACGATTAAACCTGGGCGAAGCTGAACCTGTATACCCCTCTTTTCTTACACCTCATGACGTGCTATCGTTTGTCGCCGAAGCCAAACAAAGTCCTGCCGGCCAGGTGACCATGCTCACCGAAGCGCTGGGCATCAACTATCTCAAACAGCCTTTCGGAAGTTGCTCAAGTGGCATGGTCAAAAAGGTGTCGCTTG
>DASYHR010000414.1:0-2482 GCA_035998385.1 Dyadobacter sp.
ACCTCTGCCTTGCAGCTCGCTGTCGCGCTTTTCATTTTTGGCTCGGCAATCGGCTCTATTGATGTAGCTATGAACAGCCATGCTGTGGTGGTACAAAACCGTATGGGGAAACACATCATGTCTTCTTTTCATGGTATGTTCAGTGTCGGAGGTTTAATCGGATCTATCGGGCTGGGTTTCCTGATTAAATTTGGCTTGTCTCCAATTATTGCAGCTGTCTGCATCTCGGCTTTGCTATTTTTGATCGCTGTAAGTCAATACAAAAATCTGCTTCCGCATGCTCAGGAAGATAAAGTCGATTCGTTCGCCTTCACGCTCCCACGGGGTCCGGTTCTCCTGTTAGGACTCATGTGTTTTGTGTTCTTCCTGGCCGAGGGATCCTTGCTTGACTGGAGCGCTGTATTTCTTCAATTCAACAGAGGATTCGAACCTTCCATGGCTGGTTTAGGCTTTGCTGCATTTTCGGTAGCCATGGCAGTGATGCGGCTCACCGGAGATAAAATTGTTCATAAAATAGGAGCTGGTAAAGTCGTTTTATATGGTGCGCTTATATCATCTGCCGGTTTTCTCATTGCCTCTTTTGTTCCGTCGCAAGCTGCTGCGTTGCTGGGTTTCGTATTGGTCGGCCTTGGCGCTGCCAATGTCGTTCCGGTATTTTTTACTGCTGCAGGTAATATACCTAACGTGCCTCCGTCTGTCTCATTGCCGGCGGTTACCACACTTGGCTATGCCGGACAATTAGCCGGGCCAGCGCTGATAGGCTTCATCGCCGAAGGTTTCTCATTGCCTATTGCACTTGCCGTTGTCGGCGTTTTGCTCCTGTTGGTAGCATTCACTTACAAACATCGGGACTAAAAAGTTTTGCACTTTCGTGTAAAATTTTCAAAAAAATTTGCCTTCAATCTGATATAGTCTGAACACTATATAAGTAAGAATTGTAAATTTTTAATAAGATAAACGGTAAATTTCCGATTATCTTATTAAGTTTATACATGGATCTGTTACAAGATATACGAAATACAGCCGGGCAGCCAATAACGCACCAGTTGCTTACATCTCTGCTTAAAGGATACAAACGCCCTAATGATAAAATCCATGAGCTCATTGCAGCAGGAATTATTCATCCTGTAAAAAAAGGAATTTATCTTCCTTCCAAAAAACTTGTAAACGTACGTACCGAGCCATTTCTTTTAGCCAACCATTTACTCGGGCCGAGTTATATTTCTTTCGACAGTGCCTTGTCTCACCACGGGCTCATTCCTGAAAGAGTATTTGAGGTAACATCTGCGACTACAAAAGCTTCCAGACAGTTTCAGACCTTTGCCGGTTCTTTTACTTATACGCGGTTAGCATTGCCCTATTACACGTTAGGTATTCAGAATAAATTGATTGCTGAAAAACAAAATATTCTGATCGCGACACCTGAAAAAGCACTATTTGATAAAATAGCCTATTCATCCGGCATTTTGCTTCGAAGCAGAACTGCCGCTGCTGAATACCTGCTTGATAACCTGAGAATAGACGAGTACCAATTGAAACAATTGAACCTGCAGACCATGCTGACATGGCTCAAAGATTCCCCCAAACAAGGAAGCCTGACAATGGCAGTTAAACTGATTGAAACATTATGATTAAAGACTGGCTTGCTGAGTATAACCCGTCCAATCAGGAAGATGCGACACAGGCACTACGGGAAATTATGCAGGAGGTAGCTTTGGCAGGCCTGTATCGAAAAGGTTTCTTTGAGAAAGCGGCTTTTTACGGAGGCACAGCGCTCAGAATTTTTTATGGATTAGACCGATACTCCAAAGATCTTGACTTTTCCCTATTAGATGTCAATCCTGATTTCTCAATTAATGCTTATTTAGCTGCAATTAGTGACGAATTCGAAGCCTTGGGGATGCATGTGTCGATCAGAGAAAAACAAAAAACGAAACAGAGCAGCATTGACTCAGCATTTCTGAAATCCGAGAAAATCTGCAGAGAACTTGTTCTTGAAAGCATTGTATCTCAGCATGGGTTAGGACAAATAGCAAATATAAAGATTAAGCTGGAAGTAGACACCATGCCTCCACTGCACTTTCAAACAGAGGAGAGACTAGTATTGAAACCATTCTCATTTTATGTTAAATGTTTCAGTCTACCGGATTTGTTTGCCGGAAAAATGCACGCGTTGCTCTTCAGAAAATGGAAAAACAATGTGAAAGGACGAGATTGGTATGATCTGGAATGGTACATTCGCAAAGGCGTTTCGCTGGATCTCAAACACTTTCTTGCAAGGGCAAGAGACAGTGGAGATTGGGAAAATGAGGATGTAACGCAACAGGAATTACAATTATTACTCAGCAACAAAATTGACGAAGTTAACTTTGGTAGAATTAAAGACGACATCCGTAGGTTTATACCAGATGAAAGAGTGCTGGACATTTGGACCGCAGAATACTTCCACCAATTAATTTCTAAACTAAAGGTAGCCGATGTA
>DASYHR010000420.1:0-3176 GCA_035998385.1 Dyadobacter sp.
TTTGGCGAACAGGAATCGACTCAATCCCGCCCGGTTTCACGCCCGGAGCCCGGAGCTGCTATCATCTCGGAGATTGTTGCACAGCAAAAAACAGCTGAAAGTGAATCGCTCAATAGCCGTTTCAAGGTAGAGGTGCCGAAAGCATCAGACGATAAGGCCTATGGAACAATTCCTGTACGCGTAGAAAGTATTGCTGCGTCGATCCCTTTGGGGCAACGCTTTATGTTTGTCAATCAGCTGTTTAATAAAAACAGCGAGCATTTTGAAAAGGCCGTTTACGAGCTCGATACCGTAAAGTCATTTGAAGATGCACAGAATCTGATCTGGCACAGGTATGCTTCCAAATATGCATGGGATGTGAATGGAGAAGCAGTCACTGCTCTGCTTAATATTGTTAAAAGGAAATTTAATTGATATTCAATAAGTGATTTCAAGGGCCGTCGGTTGACGGCCTTTTTTTCTTACTGTTGCCGTAAATATGAAGGATCTGCCTGACTATTTATCTCAACAGAAAAACTTCATCTTTTTACTGGTTATCCTGAGCATATTGTCTGCCGACAGTTATGCAGACCTTCCATATCCTATAGGTGCCAGATCGTGGGGAATAGCCAATGCTTCCGTCGCCCGGCGGGATTATAGCTACGGTTTTGTAAATATGGCAGCACTGGGTGGTGTACGTGAGACCAGCGCATTTTCTTCTTACAGTTCTCATTTTGGATTTGAAGGAATCGGCACTTTTGCCGCAGGAGCGATTATGCCGGTGCATGACGAACTTGGCATGGCTGTCACAGTTCAGCGTTTTGGTGATAAACTTTACAACCAATCGGCCATAGGAATCGCTGCCGGGCATCAGATCGGAAGATTTAGCCTGGGATTGAAAGCCAATTATCTGCAGCACGCAATATCTGCTCCTTCTTTGTCCTTTTCACGTCGGGCGGTCGTCTTCGAGTTCGGCGGGATTGTGACGCTTTCTTCCAGACTGTTTTTCGGTGCTCACGTTTTCAATTTGACGCAGTCATCTTATTCCGGCGGTTATGGCCGGCGCGTTCCAACAGTGCTGAGAGCAGGTTTTACCTATCAGCCACAATCCAATCTTACATTGAGCGCAGAAATGGAGAAGGATACCGATCAGCCATTGGCTTTCAAAACGGGGTTGGAGTATAAGGTTTGGAAACAACTCTTCCTGCGAACCGGCGTTGCGTCCCGACCTTTGACAAGTCATTTTGGTGCAGGTTTTAAAGCCCGGTCCTATCTGATTGATTATGCCGTACATACGCACACGCAACTGGGTTTATCGCACCATCTTTCATTAGGTTACGTTTTTGCAGAAAGGAAACCTAAGTCGGAAGAGAGAAAATAGATTACGAGGGCAAATCCATCAGTTCCTGAAACATATTTTTTGCTTCTGAAAATGCCGTTCGATTGAGGGAAGAATAATCATTCTTCTCAGCTGAAAATTCAATTAACTTTTCTGTAGGCATGTTCCCGACTAGATCGTCCTGTGCCATGGGACATCCACCGTAGCCCATGATCGCACCATCGAACCGCCGGCAGCCACTTTCGTAAGCAGCTTCCACTTTCTCCTGCCAGTCCACGGGTGTGGTATGGAAATGCGCCCCGAATTCCAGGTCAGGATATTGAGGGATGAGTGCAGAGAAAATAGATTGAATATCTGTCGTGTTTGCCACGCCAACGGTATCTGAAAGTGCGAATGTACGAATGCCATACTTACTGAGTTGGTCAACCCAACGTAATACGATTTCAGGATTCCAAACATCGCCATAAGGATTGCCAAAGCCCATGGATATGTAAATGACCAGTTGCTTCCCGGTTTCGTTACACTGCTCCGCGATCCATTTGGTACGTCCGAGTGATCCTTCGATGCCCGTATTTGTATTACGAAGCTGAAAAGTCTCTGAAATTGAAAAGGGATAACCAAGATAATCTATAGCCTCAAAACTGCAGGCTTGCTCAGCGCCACGCTCATTGGCAACGATTGCCAGCAATTTTGTATCGGATTTTTCCCGATTTAATTGATTTAGAAGGGCAGCCGTATCACTCACCTGAGGCATTGCTTTCGGAGATACGAAGCTTCCGAAGTCGAGCGTATCAAAACCAACCTGAAGTAGCTGATTGATATATTCTGCTTTTTTTTCTGTTGGGATAAAGGGATGATGACCTTGCCATGCATCCCGGGGGCATTCGATGATTTTCATGATCCGGTAATTTAAAGCAATGTTACGGACAGAAAGTAATACAGCCTGATCGACATTATTTCAATCAGGCTGTACGTAAAAATCGTTATTTCAAAATCGGAGCCAGATCTTTTTCATTCTCAGCAAGCCATGCTGTAATTTCCTGAACAATCTGTTTGATGCCAATTTCTGGTTTCCAGCCTGTAAGAGCCGTCACCTTGGTGTTGTCAGTAACATACAAGCGGATATCGGCGGTACGGTTCTCCGGTACCACTTTGATAGGAATCGTTTTGCCGGTCACTTCCTGACATACTTTGGTAAGTTCCTGCAAAGAAGCACTGCTTTCCAGTCCACCTCCTGCATTCAACACTTCTCCATTTACTTTCTCAATATTGTGCAGCTGCCAGTCGATCAAACGATACAGATCAGCCACATGCAGCATATCTCTGATTTGTTTACCAGTTCCGCCGTAACCAAAATAGCCAAGTTGCTGTTCAAAATAATGTTTGGCAATCCATAACACCATTACACCCTGATCCACCTTGCCCATTTGCCACGGACCGGTAATTACACCGCAACGGTTGATCACAGTTTTCAGGTTATAAAACTCGTTGTATTCCTGAATGATGAGCTCGGACGCCAGTTTGGTAGTTCCGTAAAGAGAACGGGCTCCGGTGAGTGGGAAATCTTCTGCAATACCTTTTGAAGATACACCTGGTACAGGTTGGTCATCAGACAAAGCAAAACGCGTTTCTTCTTCTACAAAATTAAGGTTCTCAATCGTTTTGATCGGATATACCCGGCTGGTAGACAGGAATATAAAGTTGGCTTTGTGCTTCAATGCATAATTAAGGCAGTTCACTGTACCCACCAGATTGGTATTGATCAGGTAATCCGGCGTGCCATCCAGGCCCGCCAGTACAGACGGCTCAGCTGAAGCTTCTATCACGGAGTCAACCGCAGGAATACTGTCAAAATCTT
>DASYHR010000435.1:0-3016 GCA_035998385.1 Dyadobacter sp.
AAGGCGCTGATGGCTCGCTCACTGAAAGTACTACCAACGTCTACAACAGCGCTTCACGGGTTTATGTGGGCACCCGTAATCCGAAGTTCTCCGGCGGGATTACGAACACTTTCAAATATGCCGGATTTACACTGTCTGGTTTCCTGACATTCGTCTCAGGCAATAAAGTTTATATCTACAACAGAGAATTGTTTGATGATGATGGTGCCTACCCTACCTACAATAAGATGGTGCTGCAAGATGGCTGGTCGAGATGGGAAAATCCTGGCGACATTGCAACACATCCCAAAGCAGTTGTGAACGGGAATAAAAACTCAAACAAAACTTCTTCAAGATATCTGGAAGATGGCAGCTACCTGAGATTACGCAACATCCGGCTCACTTACAACATACCTGCAGCCATTCTGCAACGGTACAACATTGGCGGGTTGGAAGTGTTTGCGAGTGCAGACAATCTCGTGACCTGGACAAAATTCTCGGGTGTTGATCCGGAAGTTGACCTCAATGATGGTACTTCCAGCTCACGCTATCCGAGCAGCAAAAAACTCATGTTTGGTATCAATCTCAACTTCTAAACCTGAACAGCATTATGAAACGCAATTACAGAACAAATATTTATACCGCCCTGCTAGGGGCTTCGCTACTTACCGGCTGCTCAGAACAACTTGCTATAACACCTTTTGACGGACTTACATCCACGCAGGTTGTGAATACGCCGGAAGGCTTAAAGGCGGCAACGCTTGGCAATTACGCCATGCTCAAAGATGGCAATTACATCAGGTCGTACCACATGATGGCTGAATACCCGTCCGACAATGTATCGCTGAGTGGTACCACATCAGATCCGCTGTATTTTTCTTACAATTATAATCATATCAAAACGAGTGCACTCACAACCAATTTCTACGCCAAATCATACCAGGCTATTTATGGTTGTAATGTCATTATTGAGCTATTGAAGGAAGGACAGTCTGCAGATCTCAATCAGGTGTTGGGAGAGAATTATTTTCTTCGCGCGTTCCTGCATTTCAACCTTGCCAATATTTTTGGCCGGCCCTACGCGACTGACGCTGGTGCATCTCCCGGAATTATTCTCGCGACTGCTACTGTTGCCATGCCAAATACGCCGCGCAGTTCAGTCAAAGATGTATACAGTGCCATTATACAGGATCTGGAAAAGTCTATCAGCCTGATGACAGTTGCCAAAAACAACAATTTTGCCTCAAAAGAAGTGGCTTACGCCATGCTGAGCCGCATCTATTTGTATATGGAAAATAACGCCAAGGCAATAGAATATGCCAACAAGGTGATTGATTCCAACAGATATTCTTTATTGAGTACTGCAAATTTGCCGAAGTATTACACTACTGTTCCGGAATCTAATTCTGAGACCATTTTTGCGGCGAGACATACAATCAAAGACAACCGGGGCTACTCGGCAATCGGGGCAATGTACCTGGCTGACGGCGAAGGATGGGGAGAAATGTATGCGTCGGAGAGTTACAGGAATTTGGTCAACAAATTTCCTGCTGATGTCCGGCGAAGTTACATTGTCCCCGTGTATGAAAAGAACGCCGACGGCTCAAACAAGACAGATGCGGCAGGTAATCCGGTACTGGCAACACGTAACGGCTACCCGAAATACTACATCAATAAATTCTCGTATCAGGAAGGTTATTCGATGCTGAGTTCACCCGTGTTTTTCAGACTGGCAGAAATGTATCTGATTCGCGCGGAAGCCAATGCCAAAACCGGTAAAACTGCAGAAGCACTGGAAGATGTGAACCTGATTCGTAAACGTGCCGGTTTGTCGGGAAACCAACTGTACTCACCTGCGAATATGATGGGATATACCACCGCGCTGGATATTGTATTGGAAGAATCACATCTTGAATTTGCCTGGGAATGTCTAAGAAAATATGATGTCTTCAGAAACAAAAAAACGATGGTTCGTAATTATCCGGGTACCCATTTAATCGGGGGAGCTATCAAACAAGAGATACCTTACACACATCCCCGTGTCGTTCATTATTTTCCGGAAGCGCAAATGGTGCTCAATTCAGCTTTGGTTCAAAATCCTGACTGATAGAAGCAACTAAATACGTATACCGAGTATTTCTAACATACTGAAAAGGCGTACGAATTTCACTTCGTGCGCCTTTTAGTATTATCGGGAGCTGCTTACTTTACTTCAATCTTGACCCCACCGCCATCCACATAGGTTGCGCAGGTTAATATCCAACCTTCAGCCAGATCACGGTCGGTGAGCACTTCATTAAAGCTCATGTGTAAATCTCCCTCTGTATGCACAGCTGCACAGGTTGCGCATCGTCCCCCTTTACAGCTATATGGAATGCTTATCCCGGCCTGTAGTGCGGCGTCCAGAATTGTGGTATGAGCAGGTACGAGTAGCTTGCGTTCCTGACCTCTGAGTGTCAGGCTTATCGTATGCGGATGAGATATCGGAGGTGGCGGCGGCAACTTTTCGATCACGAAATTCTCTTTACGGATTTGATCTTTTGCGTAACCCATAAAGTGAAGTGTGATTTCTATAGCGCGCATAAGATCGGATGGCCCACAAATGAAAAACCGCGCACGATCTGTTGTAAAATGCAGTTTTTTTTGAATCAATTGCTCCAGCCTCGTATTGTTGATTCTGCCCTGCAGGCCGGTCCAGTGGTCAGTCGGCTGACTATGAATATGAATGATTTTGAGCCGGGTGGGAAAACGCCTTTCCAGCCCTTCCAATTGATCTGCAAACAGCACGTGCCTTTCGTTCCGGCTCGCATATATCAACGTCACAAAGCTATCCTTGTCATCATGCAGTACTTGTTTAAGAATAGAAAACAACGGGGTGATACCACTCCCACCGGCCAAAAGAACAATGTCTTTTGCCCCACGATCCTCCTGATGCAGTACAAATCTGCCCGCAGCCTCCAGACATTCGAATACATCGCCTGCCTTGACGTGGTCCAGCCAATATCTGGAAACCTCTCCATTTGCAACCCGCTTGATC
>DASYHR010000439.1:0-3468 GCA_035998385.1 Dyadobacter sp.
GACAAACGCTTTTGTAAAACCTCCCACTTTGGAAATAGCATCCAGATTCGGAGTTGCCACTTTGCGTAGTTGCTCAGCAGAAATTCCATCCACGATTACAAAAAGTGCTTTCTTTTTATCGGACTGCGCATTTACAACTAATGATAGCGCAGAAAACAATAGTAATAATTTAGGTTTCAGGTAGGTCATTTTATTTTGGTTAAGATAATTAAAAAGTGAAGTGTATATACAAATTGAGACCCAATTTGCTGAAAAAGCAAACGGGTCTCAATTTGCATTCCGGTTTTACCAGCCAAATATTTGCGATAGTGCCGGATTCAAAGTGATCTGTGCCTGAGGAACAGGTCTGTAATAGTATTTAGGTTCCTGAAAAGTCCCACGTTCGGGATCCGTAACTATGGTACCACTTGTTCCGTTTTTCAGGAAAAATGAAGCATCACTACCCACAGCTCCTACACGATAATAAACCAGTTTTTTACCGAGTGAATTAGCCTCTTTGTCTTTCTCTTCGGGGATTGACTCAGACAAAGCAATCAATTTCACATCATCCACATTGTCGCCCGTCAGGTCATACTTACCTAAGCCCGGGAAATACAAGCCTTCCGGCTCCTTTTCAATCAATTTACCTGCTCCCCAGCGCATCAGGTCATCAAACCTGAAACCTTCCATGGCCAGCTCCACACGGCGCTCCCTTCTGATCTCCAGTAAAGCAGCCGCATTACCACCTGTTACAAGCGGATATTGAGCCCTCAAAACAGCATCTGCAACAGGCGCCATAGTTAGATTCGGCATAGATACCCTTGCGCGAAGTTTATTCACTGACAGATCAAGATCACCTTGTGTCAGCTCATTCAGTTCAGCTTTCGCCTCAGCATACGTGAGGAGCACTTCAGCAAATCTTACAACAGGTACATCCAGACTATTTGCCACAGCAACATCACGCACATTGACGAATCCCTTCAACTGGTGGTAACCCGATTGATTTTTAGCAAACTGCTGCACGTATACCCCCGCTCCCTGTGAATAAGTAGTTGCATTCACCAATTCCCATCCCGGGTAAGCCAGCGTGGAAGACATACGCGGATCACGATCTTTGAACTCCGCTACAAACAAATTGGTGCTATAACCAGCTTTGTTGGTATACGGCGTACCATCCTTCATGAGATAGCTTTGAACCAAATCTTTTGCAGGACTGGCTTCATAATTTCCGAACATAAAAGCTCCCCACCAGTCGCTGTTACGCTTACCCTGCTCACTAAATACGCCTAGAATTACTTCCTTATTAGCCTCCAAAGCCACTTCATTAAACAATCCTGAATAACTGCTGTGAAGCTGGTATTTGCCTCCATCCATGATTTGCTTTGATGCATCTCTGGCAATTTGCAAGTACTTATTCGCGGTAGATTGCAATGAAAGCTCGCTGTGGTATTTGCGGTAAGTACCTTCATAAAGGGCATGCCTTGCTTTGAAAGCCAACACCACAGACTTATTTACAGCCCCTGCTCTGTTTTCAGAACTACGCACATGCTGACTTGCAAATTCATAATCTTCAAAAATTTTATCAATGATCAAAGTTCTTGGATCACGTGGTTTTTTCAATCCTTCATCATTGGCTTCCATTGCATGCTCATACCAGGGCACATCGGAATAGCGGCGCACCATGTCCATATAAAATCTTGCTCTGAAGAAGCGCGCAAGTCCTTCATAATGGTTCAATGCTTCTTCACTAATCTGCGCTTTTCTGAAGTTGTCCAGAAAGAAGTTAATGCTCCGTAGTTGCTCCCAGTTCCAGCCACTATTAATGGTAGAAGCTGAAGGCGTTCCCACCATCATACTTTTGATCTCTGTTACACCCGTCGTTGGTGAATTATCGGTTGAAGCATCTCCGACATAAATTCCGGTACCAGGAAAATTGTAAAGACCGTACATGTAAGTTTCAAGGTCTTCTGCATTGTTGAAGTAGTTTTCCTTTGAAATTTCCGTTTGTGGAAAACGCTCCAGAAAATCATCATTACAACCCGTGAATAGCAACGCAGATGCCAATAGTGAAATATGAATATATTTTTTCATGCTGATTATCAATAAGAAAAATTAGAACTGAATTTCCAGACCGAATGAATAGCGTCTTTGGAACGGATACGCATAACCCCATCCACTGGCTGTACTTTTAGTCGGGTCTGCTTTATCGACATTATCCGTAATAGATTCAGGATCGAAGAATTTTTTCACCTTAGAGATTTCCCCCAAATTTTCACCACTTGCATACACTCTCATACGGGCAATTTTAACTCTTTCCGTCAGGCGTGATGGTAGTGTATATCCTACAGTCAGGTTTTTAAGACGCAGATACGCGCCACTGAGCATGTATTTGGTTTGTGGCACTGCCAATCCTTGTGCCTGATCTATACGCTCACCAAGGTTTCTGTCAGCAAGCCAAGACTGCAATACCGGAAATTGTGCGTTGGTATTTGCATCAGCAAGACCTGCATCCAAATAAGCCTGCGAATGTTTGGCGCGCTGTACATCGCTATCGGCTGTGCCACGATAGAAATCCAGCAGGTGCTCATATCCACCAGCATAAGGTTGCTGATAAAAGCCCCAATACAAATAGTTGAGAGGATAGTAATCCATTTTACCAATACCCTGTATGAATGCACGAACATCAAAGCCTTTCCAATCTGCTCCCAAATTCACACCAAAACGCAGTCGTGGTAACATATTCCCAATCACTGACAAATCCTTTGGATTATCCACCGTTGTTCCCTTTTCGATCTTTCCATTTCCATCCATATCCTGGTACTTTGGCCAGCCTGGTACAATAGAAAGTGCCCCCCAGGGTATCATCTGTGACTGGTCAAGGGCGTCAATTTCCTGTTGGTTTTGGAAAAACCCATCACTTTTCAATCCCCAGATATCACCCATGTGCATCCCTTTGTAGTACTGAGTAATAGAGTTAGAAGGATTGTCAAACGAAGTAATACGTGAACGGTTATCGGATAAATTGAATCTTGCGTTAATATTCAAAGGACTTCCTCCTACATTAAAATCATTGTCGTAGCCAAGTGAAAGTTCCCATCCGTTTGTAATCAAATCAGCTGCATTTTCATTAGGCTCTCTAGCACCCAAAACATCCGGCAGATCCTTTCCGGGTGTCAACATTCCTTTAGTTGTACGGCTATAATAGTCAAATGAAGCAGTAACTTTTTGTTGGAAAAAGCCCATGTCAACGCCAATATTTCTGGACGCCACCTTTTCCCATGTGTAGTTAGGTGAAACCAATGGCGGAGGTGAAATTTTTTGAGGAAGATTACCACCAATCATATACGTGCTACGCAAGCTCTGCATAGTGGCGATATAGCCATACTCATTTACAAACTGGTTACCCAACAAACCGTATGATCCACGGATTTTGAATGAATTGATAACAGGTGCTATAGGCTTCCAGAAATCTTCGCCATCCACCTTCCA
>DASYHR010000637.1:0-2715 GCA_035998385.1 Dyadobacter sp.
TACAACGGCCGGAGCGCAATCCGGAGGACAAACCAACAACACAATTTTGAATCGCAGTTTCGTATTGGGACTAAGAGTAACGCTTTAACTTCTAGAGTAAGGTCAAAATGAAAAAATATATCATACCCATTTTATCATTGATACCGCTGGCTTCCTGCGAAAATTTCCTGGAAGAGAAAATGGTATCAACCATTACACAGGATTATTTCGAGTCGGAAAAAGGAACGGAGGAACTTGTGGTCGCTTCCTATAACACGCTCCGCTGGAAGTACGGATTTATGGAAGGACCGTACATGTTTGAAACAGGAACGGATATTACTGAACCTACAGATAACAACTGGGCAACGATCAGCCCCGCAGTGTGGGCTCCGACAGGAGAGGCTGGAAATTACGCGAACAACCTGATGGGCTATTATGCCACGCAATTGCTCGGTGGTTATCCGATCATCAATGATTGTAATAAGGCGATCGAGATCATTACCAAACTTGCTCCGGGCAAATTCGGAACAGATAAGGATTTTGCAAACAGACGACTTTCGGAGGTATACTTCCTTCGAGCCTGGACGTACTATATGCTCGTGACGCAGTTGGGTGATGTGCCCATGCCTTTGGCGAGCAACAACTCACTGCCGGCGGCCTTCAATTTTCCGAAATCCACATCAGCCGAAATTTACGCCAGAATTATTGGTGATCTGAGATTTGCCCATGCTAATCTGCCAACTGCTCAGGCTGAAAGGGGCAGAATTACAAAATATGCAGTGGCGCATTTGCTTGCGAAATTGTATTTGCAGAGAGATCAGGCCAAAGACTTTGGACAGTATCGGAATGCAGATGGCACCGTAAACAACAATGACGCGAATGCACATTTGGGCCTGCTCTACAAAGGCAAAGGTGCAAATGATCTGGATTCAGCGAAGATCTTTTCTACGGAAGTCATCAATGGTCTGTCTGCTTCCAATGGAGGACAATATGGTGGATTGGCTGCTGATTATTGGAGCTTATTCAAAACGGCTCGCGGAGATTGGAGTAACGAAAGTAACGCTGAAATTATCCTGCAGGCTTCTTACGGTAACAACCTCGATAATGGCCGTTACGGCATGCGCACCACAGCAGCTTTCACTTGTGACTATACCAATGCGGCCTGGAATTTGCCGTCCAAAACCTGGGCTTACGGTCTGAGAAAAGGAACCGGTTTTTTGCCAACAGATTGGGGGTATGATGTATTTACAGATAAAGTAAATGACTCACGTTTTGAGAAGAGTTTTCAGATTGAATATGAAAGCGCATCGTTCAATAACGGAACACTTACAGACGGACCGGGACTGGCCTATACCGACGGAAACAACAAGTCGCTGGCCTGGACTGCCGAAGAGGTAACTTATTTCAATACCAATATCCAGCCGAATTACAATCGTGCATCCTGGGGTGGGAGAAAAGCAGTAGCCGGACAAAGAAAAGTCGGGCAGGGAGATCTTGGATTGGTGTTTCTTGAAAATACGAAGGAAACTGCAATTGACTATCTGGCAGCAGTTTCTCAACCTTATGTACTGTATCCGCGTTGGATAAAAAAAGACGGTGCTTATTATTACAGAAAAACAGGTGTTGACAGGCTGTCTTCCAACACGGGGTTACTGTTAGGCAGAACATTACGTCCTTCTTCAAGGAAATTCGTGGATCCGAATCGCAGTACGGTTGATAATCATTTCGGAACCAGAGACGTGGCAATTTTCAGATTGGCGGAAACTTATCTGATCCGTGCGGAAGTATTGGGAAGACAAGGTAACTACGGCGCGGCATTGGCCGATATCAACGTACTGAGAGCCAGGGCAGCGTACAAGGCTGGCGAAGAGAGAGCCGAAGTGCTCGCGCGGATATATCCGGGATCAGAAAGTTTGACTAAAGATGAAAAAAGTTATCCGTACTCAGCTTCTGCGGATACATACAGTAAAATCAAGGCCGATGCATCTTACTGGGACGGAGCTTCGCCGAAGTCGAAACTGGAGAACTATCCGGCCGAGGCAGTGACGGCAGCACAGCGGTTTATCCATTTTATTTACAATGAATATTCGAGAGAATTTAACTCGGAACAGAATGTATATGAAGGGATTCACCATGCAGGGATTCAGCTTGAACGTGTATTACATCACAATCAGCTGGCTTCTTCGAAAGTGGGGAACTGGCCAGTGTCGGATAATCCGGTGAACAGCAATGGACAAAATGGAAACGGGAAAGGAGTTTTTCAGGCGAAGGACACTTTCAAGCCATTTCCTCAATCGTTCATCAATATGCTGACAGATGAAAAAGGTGCTCCGTTGGATCAGGCGCAAGCGGCTAAATACCAGAATCCGGGATACAACTAAAAAATAACTGATGGATAGAATGCTCAAAAATGTGAGCGCGATATTGTGCGGCCTGCTGATGGCCGCACAATCTTTTGCGCAACAAAATATCGTTTTTATTCTGGCTGATGACCTGGGTTATGGAGATATTGGTGTACATGGTCAAACCAAAATAAAGACGCCAAACATTGACGCATTGGCAAGAGAAGGAGCCAGGTTTACCGATTTTCATGCTGGTGCTCCTGTCTGTTCGCCGTCTCGCAGTGTGCTCATTACGGGCCTGCATACTGGTCACACCACCGTTCGTGGCAATGCGACGAAGCAGGGCGGTATTGCAGGGAATAAAGGCAAATCAACGGTGTATCGTGCCAATCTT
>DASYHR010000638.1:0-1638 GCA_035998385.1 Dyadobacter sp.
TAAAAACTTTCTTCAGTCGAATAAATCGATTCGGTTAGAAAGCCCACTGTGTTCTTACTGTATAAACATCAATGTCATCAGCGTAAGAACCGTTTGCATTTCTCAAAGCTCCACCATCTAAATTAAATGCGCGCGAATAACCTGCCAAGACTCTAACGTCCTCATTTAAATACCAATTGAGGGAAACTGATAACCGTTTTGCTTCGCCACCGGTCAAATTTTCATCATCAAGATCAATTTGGTCATAACGCGCTGCCAACTCCCATGCACCCCATTTACCATTTTTCAAATCAAAAGGATTTTTGGGAGAAAGTCTCTTAAATTCGCCGTCTGAGCCTTTATAAGTACGGGACTCTCCTGTCAATGTCCATCCTGCTTGTGCATACCATGCACTCAAGTCCACATCCGGATTAAGATCTCTGGTTACTTTAGATTTTGCGAATTCGCTTTGGAATGAAAGCGGCCCATACATGCCTGCTAACTCAAAAATACCTGTTTTAACGCGGTCAATATCTGTGAGTGCGCCAGTATCTACAATTTCCAACTCTGACATATTCGTAGTACGGTAACGAAAACGCGCAGCATTGCTATTTGCTGTGCCAGTGTCACTGGTATTGCGGTAGCCATAGTTCAGTCCCACATGCAGCACTTTGTCTTTTTCATTTACAGGCGCCCATGTACCTCTGATACCGAAACCATTGCCTTCATTATTACTTGCATTCGTGGCATTCGTTCCCATGGAATCACCATATACTCCAGACTGCACATTCCAATTTTCACCAAACCCTTTCAAATTTGCACCAATTGCACGATCAAAAAAGGGAACCGTCAATGCACTAACCAAAGAGCGCTCTGTAAACATAATATCGTTAGAGCTTTCCTGAACCTCCATACTCATGGCATGCTTCTGATGACCAACCGTAAGTTCCATTGGAGCAGCAAATCCATGATAGACCAGGAACAAATCTTTTACCGATGTAGCATCATTGGCAAAATCTGTTTCAATCATGTAATCAAAATCTTTATAAAACGAGCCACTCAACGCAATACGACCACGACGAATTTGGGTACCATTTATAGGCCTGTTACCGGCGGGTAAATCACCATAGCCAGAATGAGATGTATAGTCTGCATGTAAACGCCCACCGATTTTAACTTCGAAATCACCGTCAGGACTTTTAACCTTAAGACCTTTTTTGCCTACTTCCAAAGTTGGATTACTTTTAGCTTTTTTCTCGGCCATTACTTTTTCTCCACCATGGCCCTTCATAATAAGCTCACCCTCTTCTTCAGTTAAAACCCCTTTAGCAACCAATGCATTGACAATGTCATCAGTCGAGTCTGCATATGCCGTCAATGACAATCCTGCTAATAATCCACCAGCAAATACCACTGACAATATACGATGTAGTTTTAAATTCATGATTTTTCCCTGTTTAAATATTCACTAATACAACGGGGCGTATTTTGAAGATTTAATATGACAATTTGATGACAAATATAAGTCTTGGTACTAAAGAATCACTAGTCCGTTTTTAGGCATAAAAAAAGCCACCCGAAGGTGGCTTTTCATTGTGCAAGATTAGTGCTCAGCCCGCATGTGCGGGAAGAGAATCACATCGCGGATACTTGGGCTAT
>DASYHR010000644.1:0-5256 GCA_035998385.1 Dyadobacter sp.
CTATATTACCAGAGAAGCCGGAGCCATTACAAGGAGCCAGAACGGCAGGAGGCAAGTTATTTGCTTCTTATTCCAAAGATGTAACCACGCGGGTTTATGTATATGATTTGAAGGGGAAACTTGAAAATGAAGTGCAATTACCTGGCTTGGGTACTGCATCCGGTTTTAGCGGGGAGCGCGAAGATAGTTTTGTTTTTTACACCTACACTTCATTTAACTATCCGCCTACTATTTTCAGGTATGATATAGCTACAAAGAAAAGTACAGTGTTTCGTGAACCGGAAGTTTCATTCAAGCCAGCTGATTACGAAACGAAGCAGGTATTTTATACAAGTAAAGACGGTACGAAGGTGCCTGCTTTTGTGACCTATAAAAAAGGATTAAAATTAAATGGAGAAAATCCGACGATCCTCTATGGTTATGGCGGTTTCAATATTAGTCTGACTCCGTCTTTCAGCCCTACACGTATTCCATTTCTTGACCAGGGTGGTGTGTATGTACAGGCCAACCTGCGCGGAGGTAGTGAGTATGGCG
The DNA here is from genome assembly GCA_035998385.1 of Dyadobacter sp. Lineage (GTDB taxonomy): Bacteria > Bacteroidota > Bacteroidia > Cytophagales > Spirosomataceae > Dyadobacter. Next base: position 535 of record DASYHR010000644.1, read on the forward strand.
AGAAATGGCATGAGCAGGGTATGAAACTGAAGAAGCAGAATGTGTTTGATGATTTCATTGCTGCCGCCGAATTCCTGATTAAGGAGAAATATACTTCTTCTGCCAGGCTTGCCATTCAGGGCGGTTCCAATGGCGGACTATTGGTCGGTGCGGTAATGAATCAGCGCCCTGAGCTTTTCAAAGTTGCGTTTCCAGCAGTAGGTGTTATGGATATGCTACGTTTTCATAAGTTCACCATCGGTTGGAACTGGATCGCAGATTATGGCAGCAGTGACAATGCTGAGGAATTCAAGGTACTTTATGGCTACTCACCTTTGCATAATATCAAATCCGGAGTGAATTACCCGGCAACGATGGTCACAACAGCTGACCACGACGACAGGGTAGTGCCGGCGCATTCATTCAAATATGCTGCGGAGCTACAGGCGAAAGCAGGTGAATCAAGCAAAAATCCATTGCTGATCCGTATTGATACGAATTCGGGCCATGGTGCAAGTAATACAAAAAAAGCACTTGAAACGCAGGCAGATATATATGCTTTTATGTTTGAGAATATGGGATTGACGTGGAAGTAAGAAAAGCAATGATTTCTTAATAAAGTGAGCCGGAGCATTCAATTCCGGCTCACTTTTTAGTTTAACAAGGTTCTACAAACAGCAGCTGTTATTCAAGGTATGTGTAAAGCGACGTTACCCGGTTAGATATTTGGCTTTAATTTTATATTTATTCTTATTTTATTACCACATGCAGGATACCACAGGACGGTGCCAATTGCTAAGTTTTTTAATCTTGTATCATGTTAGAAGAGTAGTATATGTTTCATGAAATTCTTTCAGGATTATGCTTTCTTACTTAAAACAGGATTATTAAAAAACACAAAATATGAGCAGTTCAAAAGCAGACCAGTACAAGTATGTGAGTTATTTATGGGATGACGAAAAAGCAGCGTCCCTGGGAGATGATCAGGTTGCGCTTCTTCTTTACCGTTCCAATTTGCTGGGAGCAGATCTTCGCCTTACCAACTACGCGGGTGGTAATACCAGTTGCAAGACAATTGAAAAAGATCCTTTGACAGGCAATGATGTTGAGGTGATGTGGATCAAGGGATCGGGTGGAGATATTGGAACGCTTACAAGAAGCGGACTGGCAGGACTGTATCAGGACCGTTTGCATAATCTGAAAAACATTTACCGGGGTTTGGAGTTTGAAGATGAGATGGTTGAACTTTTCAATCACTGTATCTACGATCTGAAATCGAAAGCACCTTCTATTGATACACCTTTGCATGGTTTGTTGCCATTCAAGCATATAGATCACCTGCATCCTGATGCGCTTATCGCCATTGCTGCATCCAAAGAAGGTGAAGCAATAACAAAAGAATTATTTGGCGGCGAACTGGCGTGGGTGCCTTGGCAGCGTCCTGGTTTTGACCTTGGGTTGAAGCTGGAGCAGGCTTTAGCAGAAAATCCGGGAATCCGTGGTATTGTATTGGGTGGTCACGGATTGTTCACCTGGGGTGATACTGCTTACGAGTCGTATATCAATACGCTCGATACCATAGAAAAAGCATCGGAATACCTGGCAGCCAACTATGGCAAAACACGTCCGGTATTTGGCGGTAAGCGTGTGGAGAACGAAGCGAGCGAAAAACGTCAGGAAATTGCCGCGAAACTGGCTCCGTATTTAAGAGGTCTGGCGTCGGACAAACAAGCAATGGTTGGTCATTTTACAGATGATGAACGCGTGCTTGAATTTATTGGTAGCCACGATCTTGACAAATTGGCTCCTTTGGGAACGAGCTGCCCTGATCACTTCCTTCGTACTAAAATCCGTCCGCTGGTATTGGATCTTCCATTTGAATTGATTGGCGGTACTGACCAGGAAATCCTGGATAAAGTGCGCCCTCAATTTGAAGCTTACCGTGTAGATTACCAGGCCTATTACGACCGTTGCAAGCATGACAACAGTCCTGCGGTTCGTGACCCGAATCCGGTAATCATTCTGTTGCCGGGTGTTGGGATGTTCTCTTTTGCAAAAGACAAACAAACTGCACGTGTAGCAGCAGAATTCTATACCAATGCAATCAATGTAATGAAGGGCGCTGAGGCGATTTCTTCTTACGTTTCGCTGCCTGAGCAGGAAGCATTCGATATCGAATACTGGTTGCTGGAAGAAGCCAAATTGCAACGTATGCCAAAAGAAAAAGCGCTGTCCCGTAAAGTAGCTATCGTAACCGGCGGATCGGGCGGAATCGGAAAAGCAATTGCTCAGAAGTTCCTTCAGGAAGGTGCCTGCGTAGTGATTTCCGATATTGACGACAATGCACTTGCAGAAACAAAAGCGGAATTTGATGCTAAATTTGGCAAAGATTTCTCTGCGACTGCTAACGCCAACGTATTGGATGCTGATCAGATTAAAGCTGCACTTGCAATTACTAAACTGAAGTTTGGCGGGGTGGATATCGTAGTTAACTGCGCGGGTCTTTCTATCTCCAAGCCATTGGCAGAAACTACAATTAAGGACTGGGATATATTGCAGGATGTATTGGTAAAAGGCCAGTTCCTTGTATCGCAGGAAGCGGTTGCGATTATGCGTCAGCAGGGTCTGGGAGGTGATATCATAAACATCGCAAGTAAAAATGGTTTGGTTTCTGGTCCAAACAATGTGGCTTATGGAACTGCGAAAGCGGCTCAGCAGCATATGACACGTCTGTTGGCTGCAGAACTCGGACCGGACAAAATACGGGTAAACGTAGTGAACCCGGATGCGGTAATCTCAGGAAGCAAAATCTGGGAAAGTGGCTGGGCAGCCGGACGTGCGAAAGCGTACGGTATCAAAATAGAAGAATTGCCGGCTTATTATGCAAAACGTACCGTTTTGGGAGCTGAAATCCATACAGAAGATATCGCAAACGGTGTTTTCGTTTTGGTAGGTGGCTTGTTGAGCAAAAGCACAGGAAATGTAATCAACGTGGACGGTGGTGTACCGGCTGCGTTTGTAAGATAAATCGTAGTGTTATCTGGTTTGAAAAGTTTGACGGTGTTCAGCCTTTGAACTTTTCATTCTTTTTAGCGGGTAATCATCAATTCAAAAATAGCTTTTGACCGAAGGCCATCAGCTTAAAGCTATCAAATATGAAAATTGAAAAATATCAGATAGACCAGTACAATGACAGCTTGTTTTCGCGGCACAACAACCAGTTCGTTTTTTTAAAAGAGCAACTGGGAGAGCAGGGAATCAATGCAAATGACATTGTAAAACAACTTGAAGCGTTTCAGGTTGCCATTCCAAGCTGGGCACTGGGAACAGGTGGTACACGTTTCGGCCGTTTTTCGGGTGGCGGAGAGCCACGATCATTGGAAGAAAAAATTGAAGATGTAGGTTTATTGCATGCGTTAAACCGTTCGAGTGGCTCCATATCGCTTCATATTCCCTGGGATATACCAAGCCAGGCGCAGTCAGTGATCAGCCTTGCTTCGTCTCTGGATCTTCAATTTGATGCGGTAAATTCCAATACTTTTCAGGATCAGAAAGACCAGGAGCATTCCTACAAATTCGGATCGCTTTCACATGTTGATAAAGCTGTGAGAAAGCAGGCAGTTGAGCACAATATAGAAGTAATTAAATACGGAAAAGATTTGGGTTCCAAGGCACTGTCTATCTGGTTGTCGGATGGTTCTTGTTTTCCGGGTCAATCAAACTTTGTAAGATCTTTCCAGAATACGCTGGAATCGCTGCAGGAAATATATGCTGCTTTGCCGGATGACTGGAAGGTATTTGTAGAATATAAGGCGTATGAGCCGAATTTCTATTCGACTGTGATTCAGGATTGGGGAAGTTCTCTTTTATTCTGTCAGAAACTGGGTGCCAAAGCAGATGTTTTGGTTGACCTGGGACACCATTTGCCAAACGCCAATATTGAACAAATTGTGGCAACACTGATGATGGAAGGTCGTTTGGCCGGATTCCACTTCAATGATTCCAAGTATGGCGATGATGACCTCACAGTTGGGAGTATCCGTCCTTACATGTTGTTCCTGATTTTCGTTGAGCTTGTAGAAGGTATGAAGCGCGCCGGAAAAGGCAGCGACGGATATGCATGGATGATTGACGCAAGCCATAACGTAAAAGATCCGCTGGAAGATTTGTTGCAATCGGTAGAAGCTATTTTGATTGCACATGCGCAGGCGTTGCTTGTAGATAGCAATAAACTTGAACAAGCCCGTCAGCAGAATGATGTTGTACTAGCCCAGCAAATTTTGCAAAATGCATTCAGAACAGACGTTCGTCCATTGGTTCGCGAAGCAATGCGATTAAGCGGAGGAGCACTAGATCCTGTAGGGTTGTTCAGAAATCTGAAAGTTCGTTCTGAATTGATGAATGAAAGAGGAAGGGTGACGGTAGCTACAGGATTGTAAGCCAATCGGATCTTCGAATACAATTGATAAACTGCATTTCTGTATGCACGGGAATGCAGTTTATGTTTTCAGAGAGCAGTATCTCCCTACAACGACTTCCGCCTTATCAACGTAAAAGGATTTTTAACCAATGCCTGGCGGTTTGTTTTGATCATCTCGGCTGCGGTTCTGCCCATGAGGTCATGATCAGTAGAAATGGTGGTGATACCGTCCAGTAATATTTCCTTCAAAGGTGTTTCATTGTAAGATATAATTCCAATATCCTTCCCGACCACCAATTTCTGCTCCCGGCATTTCTTGATGA
>DASYHR010000647.1:0-3498 GCA_035998385.1 Dyadobacter sp.
GTCCATAGTTACGGAGACAACAAGGTACCTCCATACGAAAAGTACTTTTTTGCCGGTGGATCCAACAGTGTACGTGCATGGCTACCTCGCAGATTAGGCCCGGGTTCGGCACCTCCGCAATTAACTACATCCAATTTGTTAATTGAAGCGCCGGGACAGTTTTTGCTCGAAGGTAATCTGGAATGGCGGGGTCACCTGGCTGATTTTTTTGGCGCAATCAATTATGCCTTCTTTATCGACGCCGGAAATGTTTGGAGCTTCAACAGTCCGAATGAACGGCAAAACCTGAGAGCTGAAACATTTTTAAAGGATATTGCTGTAGGATCAGGCTTCGGTATACGGTATGATCTGTCATTTTTTGTCCTTCGTTTCGACTTCGGGATTAAGGTCTATGACCCGTCGATCGTGACCCTGCAAGGCGATAGTGACGAGACAATCATCAGAAGAAGGGGTTTTGTATTGGATGATTTTGATATAAAAAAACCCTTCAAACGGACACAGCCTAATTTCCTGAACATAAACCTGGGTGTAGGTTACCCTTTCTGATTGCATTGGTACCAGCATTTTCCCATTCGTACCACATTACGCCAAAACCAGACACAGTACTGTTAAATTTACAGGGTGTTATTATGACAGTTTGTCAGTTTTCACCAATTTATTTTACCTTTGTAGTTCTTTGGATACTACCAAGAATACCTTTGTCAGATGGAGAACAGAATTGCAGCGAGTTTAAAAATATTAACAGAATCGGATAAAGAGGCCTGTGAAATTGTAAAGGTTTCTGAAAACGAGCCCGCATTCGGGAAGAAAACACTTTTTATAGAAAGTTACGGTTGTCAGATGAACTTCGCAGACAGCGAGATCGTCGCATCCGTTATGCGCAATGCAGGTTTTGCGACCACATCCGATGCAGAAAATGCAGATCTGGTTTTCCTGAATACCTGTGCCATCAGAGATAATGCTGAGCAGCGTGTGAGAACGAGGCTGAAACAGCTGAATGTATATAAAAGAAAACGCCCCGGTATGCTGATAGGCGTATTGGGATGTATGGCAGAACGATTGAAATCCCAACTTCTTGACGAAGAAAAGATGGTGGACATCGTTACCGGCCCTGATGCCTACCGCGACCTGCCGCGGCTTGTAGAAGAAGCAGAAACAGGACAGAGAGGGGTGAACGTTTTCCTTTCAAGAGAAGAGACTTACGCGGATATTTCACCTGTAAGACTAAATTCCAATGGCATCACTGCACTGATATCAATTATGCGTGGATGCGACAATATGTGCAGTTTCTGCGTGGTGCCGTATACCCGTGGACGGGAAAGAAGCAGAGATCCTTTTTCGATAGTGAAGGAGGCGCGCGAGTTGTTTGAAATGGGTTACAAGGAAGTGACTCTGCTCGGACAAAATGTGGATAGCTACAAGTGGGACAGTGCAAAAGTGAAAGGCAACGAGTCAGCAGAACAAGTGCTTGTCAATTTTGCCGGTTTGCTTGAGATGGTGGCGCTGATCAGCCCGGAACTTCGGGTACGTTTCAGTACATCGCATCCGAAAGACATTACAGATCAGGTATTGTATACTATGAAAAAGTACGACAATATCTGTAAGTATATTCACCTTCCGGCACAACACGGAAATAGCCGGATGTTATCGGTAATGAACAGAACCTATGACCGGGAATGGTATCTGGAGCGTGTCGAAAGCATTCGCAGAATACTCGGTGATGCGTGTGGAATATCGCATGACATGATCGCAGGATTTTGTACAGAAACGGAAGAAGAACACCTTGATTCGCTCTCGCTCCTTGAACACGTCCGTTTTGATTTCGGATTCATGTTCTCCTATTCGGAACGTCCGGGCACGCCTGCTGCCAAGAAATTCGTTGATGACATTCCCGCAGATATCAAACAGCGCCGCCTTGCTGAAATCATTGCTATTCAGCAACGTATATCAGCTGAACGCAATCAGAAATTGATTGGAACTGTGCAGAGAGTACTTGCCGAAGGATTTTCAAAACGTTCTGACGATGATTTATCGGGCCGGAGCGATCAGAATAAAGTGGTCATTTTCCCAAAAGAGAATTTCAAAAAAGGTGATTACGTGAATGTAATCATCACAGACACAACATCGGCAACGCTCAGAGGGAAAGCTATTGTTGAGGAATATGCAATATTATCCTGATCATACATGTGTCTTGAGTTTTTAATCATTGATAGTTAATCGCTATCAGCTAAAGACTAATCGCTAATTAATGAATTCATCAGAAATACAATCTGTAAAGAATAGATTCAGCATCATCGGCTCCTCGCCTTCCCTGAACCACGCGATCAACGTGGCGATTCAGGTGGCCGCTACGGACCTTACTGTACTGATTACAGGAGAAAGCGGTAGTGGTAAAGAATCCTTTTCTAAAATTATACATAGCATCAGTTCCCGCAAACACGGAACTTTTATAGCCATCAACTGTGGGGCAATTCCCGAAGGCACGATAGATTCAGAACTTTTCGGACACGAGAAAGGCGCTTTTACAGGCGCACTTGATTCCCGAAAAGGATATTTTGAGACGACCAACGGCGGAACTATTTTTCTGGATGAAGTGGGTGAAATGCCCCTTGGAACCCAGGCGCGCCTGTTACGGGTACTCGAAAACGGCGAATATATTCGTGTTGGATCATCCAAAGTGATGAAAACGAATGTCCGTATTGTAGCAGCGACCAATGTCAATTTACTTGAAGCGGTTAATAACGGGAAGTTCAGAGAAGATTTATATTACCGTTTGAATACCGTTCCGATTTACGTTCCGCCATTACGCGACCGGGGAGAGGATGTATTGCTTCTTTTCAGGAAATTCACGAATGATTTTTCTGAGAGATACCGCACGAAAGCCGTACGCCTGGATGCAGAAGCGCGTGATTTGCTGATGGAATATCCTTTTCCCGGCAATATCAGACAGCTTAAAAACATTGCCGAACAAATTACGATTCTGGAAACTGACAAGGAACTGCCGATCAGCGCAGTGACGTTAAATGGTTATCTGAATCCTGTACAGCCGTCTAGTCGTAAATCGCTTGTTCCGGTACGGAATTCTGAAGAATCTGCGAACTCATTTTCAGAACGTGAACTGCTATACAAGGTGCTGTTTGATATGCGCCGGGACGTAACTGAGCTTAAAAAGCTGGTAAGAGGTGTCCTCGAAAACGAGAAGTATGGTGGGGACATTCTGAAAGACCATCAGGAATTATTCAGTTCGCTGAATACCCCTGAGCCTGTTTTATCTCAACCTACATTGGAGCCTTCCCGACTGCTCACACCGCATCCGCGGCAAGTAGATCTCGATCGGTATTCTGACGAAAGAAGCGAGATTGAAGATGTAATTCACGTGACAGCCGAAGAGGAATCGTTGTCGCTGGAGGACAAGGAAAAGGAAATGATCATCAAAGCGCTTAGAAAAAATAACAACAAAAGGAAATACGCCGCAAGCGCATTAGGAATATCCGAACG
>DASYHR010000475.1:0-8896 GCA_035998385.1 Dyadobacter sp.
CATTCACTTCCAGGGCCATTATGCTGTGTATCAATATAAAGTGTACATGTACGCGTTTCATGATCCCAACCGGCCGGGGTGTAATCGCGATAGAGTCCCTCACCTACTTTTATCTTGGCATGTTGTACTTTTTCCCACCCCGACATATCCATCTCAGGAAAGTGAACGTCTATTTCGATAAAACTCGCAGACTCCCAGGTTCTCACGGCCAGTACTCTGCCGCTTTTCCCAAATGCGTTTTCTATCAAGCCAAGCGCTTTTTGTTTTATAATATTCATAGCTTCATTTATTTTGACCACCCGCTCAATTTTAGTAATCACCAGCTATCATTTTTTGATAAATTCAGTATAAACTAAACTCTGAATAGAGGGTAAATTGATTGACATGAACGTGGTACAAAACAATGCCTAAATGGTGGGAATACAAATAGAGAAAGACTGGTAATGATTGGACTATTTATGGTTTTCTTTTCTAAACTGGCCCGGAGAAGTGCCGACCACTTTTTTAAAGAGTCTTGAAAAGTAGGTGTGGTCATCATAACCCAGCGAAAAAGCAATTTCTTTCGCACCAAGGTCAGTGTAGTACAAAAGGCGTTTTGCTTCCATCATTACTTCCTGCTGTATCCAGTACCCTGCTGAAAAACCTGTAGCCAAAGTCACGACCTCCGTCAGATGAGACGGAGTGATATTGAGTAAATGGGCATAGGCGGCAGGACTTTTTATGGATTTATATTCTTTTCGCAACAATTGTCTGAACTGCTGTGCAATCCTGACCGCACGCGTGTGACCTGAATGATAGTCGCGCTTGTTGTGCTGAATGATGTGAGCGAAAATACCCAGACAAACCTGTATCATATCGGCGACAAGCTGCTGCCCGATTCCGGTGGCTTCCGCATCTGATTTCAAAGCATCAAGCATAGTCAGGCTGTTGGTGAGCTGTGCCGCCTGTTCTGGATTCACCTTTAGAGGATCTCCGTCTGTGACGTATTCTTCAAATACTTCGCGATATTTATTACCCAAAAGCATCATGTCCACTGCCAGGAGCCAGCCGCTTGCATTCACAACAGATACAGGCCAATGCACCTGTCCCGGAAAGATGCAGAATATACCACTGCCACTTAATCCGATCTGACGAAAATCGAGCATAAATGTACTTTCTCCTTCCAATTGAAAGAAAAAGTTGCAGTGGTCGTCGCGGTGCGCTTCCATGGTATCCAGCCTTGCAGGATCCGGTATTCCGATCTTAAGCAAATGAATGCCGTTGCTGCTGTCATCACTAAGAAAGTGAAGCGGAATAGACTGCTTTGTAGCCATTTACAGATAGGTTTTCTATTGCCAAAGTTACCTTTTCAACTTCACCGCCCTATCGAGCATATCGGTAGCTTGCAGGATTTTGTTTCGGAGGTAATAAGGATAATCCGGATTTTCTGCCAGAAAAGCCTGCGCAACCTTCTGTGCGTCCGATCCTGAATGTCCGGCGAATGTGGTGTTCGTCCAGCGGGTGGGGAAAAAGATATCACCGGTCAGTTGGATTTCCTGCAAAAGATCCAGTGACGGTCTCAGGTATTTCACTGCACTTTGCTTGCGTATCGGATGATGCAGGAATGTTAGACCTTCCAGCACCCATGCTTCTTTCTCCCTGTTCGCTTCGTTTTTCAGCGATTCAAAGAAAGCATCTCTTTGAGCCTCGTCATTACTAAGTGCAGGCACCACGAATATCAATTTGGCTTTTCTGTCGGGGTTTTTCGTATCGCTGATTTGTTTCTCCAATAGCTTATTGTACTGGTTGCCGCCCTTCAGTACCAGCTCACATGCAAGGCCAATTTTATCATCTTCTGACAAAACCAGGTCTTTGACACTTAACTTTCCGTTCCAAAGGTTTTCCAGTCTACTTAGCCCCTCGTTTGTTCGCAATACATTTTTGTAAGCTTTGAAGTAGGATGTTTTAATCCCTTTGTCAGGTATTGTCGTTAGCCTTGTCCAGAGCAATTCTTCCATGTATTCCTGCATGCCCTGGCGGTTGCTGTCCGATATGAATGACCACCACAAACCATGAAGATTTCCCAGCAGATAGTCTGTAAGCAGTGGATTATCTTCCCTCACCAACATGTCGGCAATACCGCGAATCATGGCTTTCGGCTCTGGCCCATCGCCACGTAAAAATGCCTCCCAGATATTGACGAGCATTGCTCCGCGAAAAACGGGATCTTCCATACCAGCCTCCGCTTTGCTATAATAATGTTTTATGAAATAATTCCGGCTCACAGTATCCATCCGGAAATAGCCATAACCTACACCACTCGAATTGGGAAAAACCATGGCCCGGCCGTCGCTGATCACGAGCGGCTTGGGACTCACGAGATTAAGACTACTCTCACTGTAACCTTCATCCTTTTTCCATTTTGTCTGTAAAGATTGCTGCCAAATCCTCCCCGAAACAGAATCCGTAACCTGTTGCATGCTCTGCGCGCCATTTTCGGACAACAGACTATATTCCGGCATCCCGGAAGTTTTCACCCACACATTACTCCACTCTGCAATATTGAGCGGGGTTTTACTATCGATGATGCCAATCAGGTCGTCCCAGCGGGCATTTCCAAAAAAGAATTTCTTCAGGTACTCTGCAAGGCTTTCACGCATCAGCTTCTCCCCGATTTTACGTTCCAGCTGGCGCATTACAATCGGCGCTTTTTGGTATATAATGGCACCGTACAGGGTTCCGGCGTTGCGCATATTCCCAAGATCCTGCAAAATGGGATTTGTTCCGGAAGTCCGGTCTACTTCGTAGGCACCCGGATAATGAGCCAGCAGAAAGCGTAGGTCGTGATTGATCTCCGGAAAGCTGGGATGTACAATCTTGGCGGCCATGAAATTGGCAAACACCTCTTTAAGCCACACATCGTTAAACCAGTCCATCGTCACCAGATCACCAAACCACATATGGGCCGACTCGTGAGCGATTACACTGGCTCTTGCCATTTTTTTATTAACAGATGCATTCTCATCCAGAAACAACCCTGACTCATTGTAAAAAACTGCTCCGGGATGTTCCATACCCCCATATTGAAACGAGGGTAGTAGCACGAAATCAAATTTCCCGAACGGATACTTGATAGACGTGTAATCCTCCAGCCAAGCCAATGACTCTGCATGTAACCTGAATACCTCGCTTCGGTTTTTTGCCACCTTATCCGTATCCGTTTCGCGGTAATACATCGTCATCTGCCTTCCTTTGACAGTCTCTGTGGTTTTGAAAAACTTGCCTGCAGAAAATGCGAATAGGTAGGAACTGATCGGTTGTGTTTTGGCGAAATGGTAAACCCTGGTTTTCCCTTCTGTCGTTTGCTTCGATAAAGCACCGTTAGCCACGGCCTCCCAGTCAGAAGGTGTCTTCAACGACAGCGCGTAAACGCCTTTTAAGTTGGGTTGATCAAAAAGCGGGAAACAACTTGAAGCGCGGTCGGGCACAAAAAGTGTATACAGATAATCATCGCTGCGATTTAAAGACATATCACCGGCAATGAAATCTATCTCCAATTCATTCCGCCCTTTTTGCAAGCTACCGGAAGCAATCACGATATGCCCGTTTTCAAACTGATAATCAGCCTTCTCGCCTTTTATTTTTACTGATAACAAATGCGTCGAATCCGCTGTAAAATCCAGTACAACAGGCTGTGACTCATCTTTAAGAGCAAATGAGATGACTTCTTTCCCTTTGATAGCCTCACTTTTTGCCTTTGGTATTTCCAGTTCTAAAGTATACTCTATTCCTGAAATAGATTTCCGTCGCGCCTCATTCAACTGGTACGAAACCCCTTTTTCAGGAATGTCGGTTTTGGATGTTTGGCAACTAAAAAAATTGATGAGACCTAAAAGAACAATGGAACAAGACCAGAACAAACGACGCATGGGTAAGAAACTATTAAATTATTGCTTTGCAGAGAGCCGGAAAACCAGAGCCGGACAACAGCAAGTTAAGGCTTTTTTCCTGTTGAGAAGCTTCCAAATGTGTTTTCAGGTATTTTTCGCGGGGATAACTCCTAGATTGTTTGATTCTGGAACGGTAGTAAAAGAGTGATCTGGCAAGTCGGTGATATGCTTACGCCATTTCCCGGTCGTGTTGCGCACCTGCCTTTTCTACCGATGTTACAGCCATGACGGCATTTCGGGATACATACATTCTGCATATACTACCGATATTACCTGCCTGACGGCATTTTGCTAACTGCATTTCATAATGAAAACAATCGCGTAGCGATGTCATATTGGTTGCACCCAGCTATTTTTCCTGTAACAATATAAACTGGGTGCGTTGATTGTTCTTCAGACCGGGATTATCATCGCTTACCAGAACCAGTTTGCGCTTGCCCGCATCCGTAGGCCACCATGCCATGCCTTCCAGATTATCAGGAATGAACGGCAAGCCTTGATTAAAATCAAAAGCAGGCTCTTTGTCTTTCTTAAGATGGGTACCTGCTACAGTCACCTGCCACAACTTTGCTTTCACAATATTACTTCCGCCTGGCCCATTGTCGTAGCACCTTTCGAGCACGAGCAACTGATTTTCATTGACTGAGATTATTTCTGAAATACCACCTAAATATTCGGTCGGACTGTTGGGACAGCTTTTTCTGTCAATCACATAAGTATATGGTTTCGCAGCCTGAAAACCTATTCCATCTTTCTTAAATTGCAGGAAATGAATCGTATCCTGTTCAACTGTCGTCTCTCCTGCCCATCCGGACTCCGGTGCTACCCAAACTGTCCCCTTTTCGGTGACAGCCATACTTTCTATTCCTTTGTTATCTACAGGCAAATGCAAAGGATGAACCAAATATCGAGGTTGACCCTTAGGAGGAAATTGATCGTAGTAGGCAACAAATGTAGTTGTGTCCATGTTGTCCCAACCCTGTTCAAATTCGTTTTCCACAGCATAAAAGAAACGCCCCGTATTTCTATCAAACCGCACAGATTCAAACCAGTTGTTCGTCGACTTTGCAAAAGCGGTATTTGCTCTTTTATCAAAGTCGCGCAGATTATCAATTTGATCCAGCACAAAATACGATCCCCGGTCAGTCGCCAAATGCCACTGTTTGGTTGCCGATACATATTCGATAGCCGAAATACCATGTAACTGCCCAGCTGGTTTCATTGTAGCAAAAGTGCTGTCCAGGAAAGTGAACTGCAACGATTGGGCGCGAACCAGAGTAGTTAATACTGCCAGCATCACGCTGAATAAGGTTTTTTTCATTTGATGAGGAATCGTCATACGTGTAATCAGGAGGTAAAAATAACACCGAATTCTGTACATTTAGGAAACCAAAACCGAAAAGGCACCAACTGTTCCCAAGAACCATTTCCCAAATCCATGAAATACTTTTTAAAATCCATTTTCCTACTTTTTATTCTGCATTCTGCCACCGCGCAGGCACAAAAACTTTCAAAACTCACCGTAGAGAAAATTATGCGGGATCCGAAAATGTGGATCGGAACCTCACCTTCCAACATTTCCTGGTCGGCTGATTCGAAACAGATTTATTTCGATTGGAATCCCGATAAAAACCTTTCGGACTCGCTATACGCGTACAACCTTTCTGATAAGAAAATCAGTAAACTAAGCGTTGCGGAAAGAAAATACATACCCACGTCCGAAGGAATTTACACCCGCGACCGCAGCTATCGTGTTTATGCCAAAAACGGGGATATATTTCTGACAGATTGTAAAGATTTCAGTACAAAACAACTTACCAAAACGGTTGACCGTGAAAGTAATCCGGCATTCAGCGGAGATGAAAAAAGTATTGTTTATGAAAAGAACAACAATCTGTTCAGTGTCGACTTGAAAAGTGGTATGCTGATTCAACATACCGATTTCAAAACAGGAAGCAAAAAATCAGATCCTAAATTGAGCGACGAGGAGAAATTTCTGAAATTGGATCAGACTGCCATGCTTCAGGTGTTGAAGGAAAGAAAAGAGAAAAAAGATGCTGGTAAAAAAATTGAAGAATCGGAGAAAGCCGATTCTCCTAAAGAAATATACATTGGCGAGAAAAGAGCCGGTAATGTAAAATTGAGTCCCGACGGCCGGTTTGTTACTTACCGCCTATCGCAACCGGACAAGGCAGCAAAATCTACGATTGTGCCCAACTATGTGACAGAATCCGGATTTACAGAAGACTTGCCAGCCAGAACTAAAGTGGGCGCTCCGGCGACTAGCCATGAGTTTTGGGTGTATGACATTAAAAAGGACACGACGAGGAAAGTAAGCATGAAGCTGCTGCCGGGCATCAATGACAAACCTGATTACCTGAAAGATTATCCAAAACAGGATAGTGCCTGGAAAAAGAAAGAGCGCGATGTGATGGTATCATCTCCTGTTTGGTCTGATAACGGAGCAAATGCTGTGGTAGTGGTGACATCGCACGACAACAAGGATCGCTGGCTTATGGCACTCAATGCAGATTCACTCACGCTTCGTTTGCTGGATCGCCAGCGAGATGAAGCCTGGATCGGTGGTCCGGGTATTGGTGGCTTTTCCGGAGGACAACTTGGCTGGATTGACGACAATACCTTTTATTTCCAAAGTGAAGCTACAGGCTATTCTCATCTCTACACGGTAGATATCGCAACCGGAAAAAAGACACAACTTACCAGCGGTAATTTTGAAGTTCAGGATGTCCAGCTGTCGAATGACAAGAAAACATTTTACCTGATTACCAATGAGGTACATCCGGGAGAGAAGCATTTTTACAGCATGTCGGTCAAAGGTGGCGCACGTACACGTATTACCCAGCTAACCGGAGCCTACGAGGTGAAAGTGTCTCCCGACGAGACTAAATTGGCAGTACGTTATTCGAACAGCACCAATCCATGGGAGTTGTTTTTGATGGAGAACAAACCTTCAGCCAAACCTGAACAAATCACAAAATCGACTTCCGACGAGTTCTTTTCTTACAAATGGAGGGAAGCAAAAGTTGTGACTATCAAAGCAACAGACGGCAAAGACATTTATGCACGTGTGTATGAACCGAAAAAATCGAATGGCAGAGCCGTCATATTTGTACACGGTGCGGGCTATCTGCAGAATGCACACAAATGGTGGAGTCAGTATTTTAGGGAATATATGTTTCATAATTTACTGACAGACCTTGGCTACACAGTTTTAGATATGGATTACCGCGCAAGCGCTGGTTACGGCCGTGACTGGCGTACAGGAATTTACCGATTTATGGGAGGTAAAGACCTTACAGACAATACGGACGGAGCCAAATGGCTTGTCAAAAAATATGGAATCAACCCTCAGAAAATTGGTATCTACGGAGGATCGTACGGAGGCTTTATTACATTGATGGGTTTATTCACTACTCCGGATGTATTCAAGGCAGGAGCGGCACTGCGTCCTGTTACCGACTGGGCAGCTTATAACCATGGCTACACTGCCAACATTTTGAACGAGCCGCAGAGCGACAGTTTGGCTTACCGCAAAAGCTCTCCGATTTACCATGCTGAAGGACTTAAAAACCATTTGCTGATCTGCCATGGGATGGTGGATGTCAATGTGCATTACCAGGATGTCGTACGTTTGTCGCAACGACTCATCGAGCTTGGTAAAGACAACTGGGAACTGGCCTCCTACCCCATGGAAGACCATGGCTTTGTCGAAGCTTCTTCCTGGACGGATGAGTACAAGCGGATTTTGAAGTTGTTTGAAGAGAGGTTGAAGTGAGGAGTTTAAGGGAAAGAGAAGACACAGGAAGTTAAAGAAGTTAAGTAGTTAGCCTCCGGCCTGGTCTGCACGCTGTTTTGTGGGCCGAACGGGAAAAGCGCAATGACTAAATGAAGAGCGCTAATCGCTATTGGCTTTTAGCTTTTAGCTACCAATTTCCAATCTCTTTCCTTTAACTTTGAATATGGAAAATACGAAGGAATTAAAGCTGGCAGTGTTGATAGATGCGGACAATGTGCCGTATTCCAATATAAAAGGAATGTTGGAAGAGCTCGCCATTTATGGCACTCCTACATTCAAAAGGATATACGGAGACTGGACCAAGCCGACGCTTTCCGGTTGGAAAACTGTCCTGCTCGAAAACGCGATCACACCTATTCAACAATACAGCTACACGACCGGAAAAAATTCTTCCGACTCCGCACTGATCATCGACGCGATGGACATTCTGTACACGGGTCGCGTGGATGGTTTTTGTATTGTTTCGAGCGATAGTGACTTTACCAGATTGGCAACACGTCTGCGCGAGGCAGGAATGTTGGTCTTCGGTATAGGGGAAAAGAAGACTCCTGCTGCATTCATTGCAGCTTGTAACAAATTCATTTACATTGAAATACTAAAAAAAGAAGCTAAACCTGAAGCGTTAATTCCTGAAGCAACGAAAGCCGTTTCCAGGGAAGAAACCAATCCTGTTGCCAAGGTTGACAAAGGTTTGATCAGGCTTATTTCAGAAAGTATCAACGATATCGCCGACGAAGATGGATGGCTTTTTCTTGGCGTACTCGGGAATATGATCCTCAAGAAGAGACCTGATTTTGATCCGCGTAATTATGGCCATAAAAAGTTGCTTGATTTGATGCGATCTATCAAAGTATTTCAGGTTGAAGAGAGACCAACCGGAAAAAATAATACGTCCCATTTCTATGTAAAAGCAAGATAATTGACGAGCCATCACAGCTTATATGAGAATAGCACAAAAATCAATTCGGCTTAGAGCAAGAAAACGGGGATTTCATCTGATCACCGAAGAAATACTAAGTGACCTTTCCGATATAGGCACCTTCAGAACCGGAATGTGCCAGGTTTTCATACAACACACTTCTGCGTCCCTCACCATCAATGAAAATGCGGATCCCACTGTACGCATGGACTTTGAAATGTATTTCAGCAA
>DASYHR010000763.1:0-5657 GCA_035998385.1 Dyadobacter sp.
TCTGGAAACCACGATCCGGCGTGAACCGGAATTGTGGCTTTGGTCACACAATCGCTGGCAATTCCGTAACATGCTTTAGCGGAATACTTTAGAGCATTGTGTTGTATTAGTCGACAATCAGTTACATTTTTACTCACTTCATGAAGATGATCGTGAAGTTTCAAATAGTTATATATCAGTACTTTAAGCTGAAATGGGTCTGCCAGGTATCAAAATTTACAGATGGGACGTCAAACCAATTACTTATCGTATGAGAAAATTAGCATTAATGGGTTCGTTCCTGGCTGTTGTGGCGTTGGGGTGTAAAGATAATGAGGACACAGTTACAGATCCGCTCCCGTTGCCTGAGCTAAGGGTTACAACCATGCTATCAGGAGCTAACGAAGTGCCGCGTAATTCTTCCACAGCTACCGGTGAGGTAGATGGGTTATTGGACCAGGAGACAAGAATTTTAAGTTTGAATATTACTTACAGTGATTCCGCTGCTGCCGACTCCACATCGGCCGACTCTGTGTTCGTGCCAACTGCTTGGCATATACATAAAGGGGCTGTTGATTCAACCGGAGCACCTGTGATCGACCTTGGAACCGCTTTCACAACACCGTTTGCATTTAAAGACACACTTACAGAGCAGCAGGTAGCTGACCTGAAAGCAGGATTATACTATGTGAATATCCATACTGCCAGATATCCTGATGGCGAAATCCGCGGGCAGCTTAAAGCTGAAGAATAAAATTCTGATTTACTCAACGTTAGATTAATTTGAAAGCAGACGCTCCGGTGTCTGCTTTTTGTTTGTTGATAGATATAAATAACTGGAAATGAGGTTTTTGCGGCTGATATGATTTCTTGACAACTTGTCAGGAAATCCTTATATTTGTTTAAATTAATTTTGGGTAAAATGAAAACGATGACGGTAGGCGAATTCAAAGCGCAGTTTTCAGAAGTAATTGAGCAGGTAAAAGCAGGGGAGAAGATCGCTGTTACTTTTGGTAGAAAAAAGGAAGTGATCGGGTATTTCACTCCGGATGTAAAAACGTCTAATAAGGAAAAGCGCATATTAGGAATTCTAGAAAAAAAAGCTGTCGCTATTTTTGATGAAACCTTTGAAATGACAGAGGAGGAGTTCCTGGGGTTATGAGGTATTTACTGGATACGCACACACTTATTTGGGCTGTGATGGAAACGGATAAACTTTCTACCCGGGTTCGTGATATACTAGAGAATCCTGATCACGTTATTCTGGTTAGCGCTATAAGCTTTTGGGAGATATCTTTAAAATTTTCAATTGGAAAACTTGATCTGCAAGGCATTCTTCCTCATGAACTTCCAGCGGCTGTTCGGCTGATGAACTTCGGAACTATTGCCTTGGATACGGAAGATGCGTCGACCTACTACAAACTTTCATCATCATACCATAGAGACCCGTTTGACAGAATGCTGATTTGGCAAACTATCAATAGCAATTTGACGCTGATTTCTAAGGATGGCAGGATGTCTGCATATAAGTCAGACGGTTTAAAAGTCATTTGGTAAAATAAATCACAAAAAAAGAGCTGCCCTTTCGAGACAGCCCTTCAATTGAAACCTGAAATTATTTATTAAAACAACTCTTTTGCTTTTGCAAGAGCCGTTTCTAAACCGCTGGAATCAGAACCTCCTGCCGTTGCGAAGAATGGTTGTCCGCCTCCGCCGCCACGAATTTCTTTTGCAAGCTCTTTCACAATTTTACCTGCGTTCAATCCCGTTTCCTGTACGATATTTTCTGCAATAAAAACGGACAATTGAGGTTTCCCCGCGACATCAGCACCCAGTACTGCAATCAGATTTTCAACTTGGTCTTTCAGTTCATAGGATAACTGTTTCAAAGCTTCTGCACCCGGAACATTTACCTTTTCCACAATCAGGTTGAAAGTTTTGTGCTTTTCCATACCTGCGATCAGTTCAGCTTTTACAGACTGAAGTTTCTCGTTTTCCAGCGCAGCGATTTTCTTCTGCAGCCCGTTACGTTCTTCCACCAAGCTTTCCACCGCTTTGATAAGATCAGTAGGGTTTTTCAGCAACTCTTTAATCTTAGTGAGCGTTTCTTCCTGCTGGCGCATCAGTTGCAATGCAGCATCTCCTGTAACCGCTTCCACACGACGAACACCAGCAGAAACTGAGCCTTCGGAAGTGAACTTAAAGAAGCCTATTTCTCCGGTAGCAGGTACATGTGTACCTCCGCAAAGTTCGAAAGAGAACTTTGGATCAAAAATGATAAGTCTTACAAAATCACCGTATTTCTCACCAAATGTAGCCGTAGCACCTGCATCCAACGCCTGCTGAATAGGTACATTGCGACGTTCGTCCAATGCTATATTTTCACGGATTTTACTGTTTACTATATCCTCAATCTGCTTCAATTCTTCATCGGTCACTTTCGAGAAATGAGAAAAATCGAAGCGAAGTACCTCGTCATTCAGGTAAGATCCTTTCTGACCGATGTGTGTACCCAATACTTCACGCATAGACGACAGCATCAAGTGTGTCGCAGTATGGTTGGCCTTGATCTTTGCACGACGGGTGTGGTCAATTTTCGCGACTACATGTTCTGCCTGTTGCAAAGTTTCATCCAGATTTTTGTCTGTCGATATATGGACAAAAAGGTCGTTTTCTTTTTTTGTATCAGCAATACGAATCACTTTTCCAGCTACTTCCAGAATACCGGTATCACCAACCTGTCCAC
Organism: Dyadobacter sp.; assembly: GCA_035998385.1. Lineage (GTDB taxonomy): Bacteria > Bacteroidota > Bacteroidia > Cytophagales > Spirosomataceae > Dyadobacter. Next base: position 2,726 of record DASYHR010000763.1, read on the forward strand.
CCATTTCGGCATAGAAGGGAGTGCGATCCAATACAATATGGTATTCTTCACCCGCTTTGGTTTTCACCTTGCGGTACTTTACAATATTGCTGTGTGTTTCTTCAAAGTCATAACCCAGGAATTCAACACCTTCCGACTCGCGTAGCTCAATCCAGTCAGTAGCCTCTTTGGCAGCATCCTGGCGCGAGCGTTTTTTCTGTTCCTGAAGTGCATCCTGAAAACCGACTTCATCAATCTGAAATCCTTTTTCTCTTGCAATCAGTGCTGTAAGGTCAACAGGAAAACCGAATGTGTCACTCAGTTCAAAAACCTCATCACCTGCAATTGTGTTTACGCCTGCTTCTTTTTGTGCTGATATAATTACATCCAGGCGTTTCAGGCCGGATTCCAGTGTTCGCAGGAAACTTTTTTCTTCTTCGAGTATCACACGTGTAACAAATTCTTCCTGTGCCTTCAATTCTGTAAATACATCTTTGAATTGCTCAGCCAATACAGGGACCAATTTATGGAAAAACGGTTCCTGCAAGCCCAGATACGAATATCCATAACGTACAGCACGACGAAGTATGCGACGAATCACATAACCGGCCTTCACGTTCGAAGGCAACTGACCATCTGTAATGGCAAAAGATACAGCACGGATATGATCCGCGATCACACGCATGGCGATATCCGCAAACGGCTCTTCGTTGGCAGCATATTTCTTACCTGAAAGCGTTTCCAACACTCCAATAGTGTTTTGAAATACATCCGTATCATAATTCGACATCTTACTTTGAACCGCCATACAAAGACGCTCGAAGCCCATACCGGTATCCACATGGGTAGCAGGAAGAGGTATCAGAGAACTATCTGCTTTACGTTCAAACTGCATAAATACCAGATTCCAGATCTCCACCACTTGCGGATGATCATTATTTACCAGAGACTTACCGGATACCAATGCAAGATCCGCTTCAGGTCTGAGGTCAATATGAATTTCGGAGCAAGGTCCGCATGGGCCGGTATCACCCATTTCCCAGAAATTGTCTTTTTTATTGCCCAGAATAATCCGGTCTTCTCCAACAATCGGTTTCCACAAGTCCCATGCTTCCTGATCGAAAGGAACGCCATCTTTGGAGTCTCCTTCAAATACAGAAACATACATTCTTTCTTTTGGGAGTTTGTACACCTCTGTCAGTAATTCCCAAGCCCAGCTAATCGCCTCTTTTTTGAAATAATCTCCAAAAGACCAGTTGCCAAGCATTTCAAACATGGTGTGATGGTAGGTGTCAAAACCTACATCTTCCAGATCATTGTGTTTTCCCGATACGCGCAAACATTTCTGAGTGTCCGCAATACGTGAGGATGGAGGAGTACCATTGCCAAGGAAAAAGTCTTTGAACTGCGCCATACCTGAGTTATTGAACATCAGGGTAGGGTCGTTTTTGGCCACGAGCGGTGCAGATGGCACGATTAAATGTCCTTTACTACGGAAAAAATCCAGAAAAGCCTGTCGTATTTGATGCGAAGTCATAAAATTATTTGCGTGTTGGCGTGCAGGGGTTTGTAGCGTCCTGCATCTTTATTTTTTCGCAAATGTAATGAAAAAATAAAGCAGACCTTTAACCCAAATAAAGCATTAGCACATAAGCATCTGTCAGATTTCACGAACCTGCTGTTTCGGTACAAAACGATCATGCATAAATATGCACTCACTTTGTACTTTGCAGCCCAATCGGTAAACCTGTTTTGCCCATGTTGCCAATGCCTGATCCGGATTCTATCTGAGGCTCTGGCTGAGTATTTTCACGCTTCGGCAGTTGCCGGTTGATGTACTTCAAGGTTCCTGATGATATCGTTACAGTTGGCGCAGGCATCCATCCCACGCTGTGCAAACCATCTGCATCGGTTTCTGATCGGGCAGTGTTTCGGTGCATTGGATAACGGGCTGTTCATCCTTTCTATGATGGCACCGGCGAGCCCGCATTGATGTGATGTATCATCCCATTGATGGCAACCTTTTTCAATACACTTGCCGGCAAACCGAAAACGCTCTTCAGCCGGTCGTCCCTGTTGAGCACTATCTACAAAGGTTTGATCTATGGTGATGGTTTGCCGCAGGTAATCGATTTTTCCCTCACCGTTTTGTATACCAAATAATTTCGCTCCGGGCTTACTGATGTAACCTGGACATAGCAGCGGATCGCCGGCCGGGTTTCGTGGAGTTTCCATAACACACCGTTATATACTGAATATATCTTTGTGTATTTTGGCATAAATACCGTCGAGGATCGGACCCGGAATTCTGATTTTTTCGAGTTTGATTTTTCTGCTCAACGCGAGATCACCCCGGTTGTCGATAGAAGCCAGTTCTTTCATCACTACCTGCGCGATGCCGGATGCAATTCGGGTGTGCTGTTCTTTAGTAAGTTCCACACCTTCCAGTGCGGCCAGAAATTGAGTAGTGGTTGGTTCGGCTTTCATAACTTTGGATTGGTTTAAGTTGAATTTGTTCCAAAGTTATTTTATTGTATGTCAGATTTTTAGAGCTTAAATACCCGATTTTCAATTACAGTAAAAACCAAAACGTATACGTAATTTTCCTTAACGCCATTGCATAAGGGCAGCATTCAACACTTCCTCAACACGTCGCTTCGGATGATGAAAATAAGCCATGCCATGGCCAGGTAACATCACATCTGAATCGACCTTTGCCATTTTTTTCAGAGATGTTATATAGGTGCCCTTGTCGAAATCGATGGAGCCGCTCCAGCCAAAGTCACCGGAAAGTAACGTGCCGATCAAATCGCCGCTGACAAGTATGCGCTGATTTTCCCATAAAAAACTATAAGCTGTGCAACCCATGCTATGCCCGGGTACATACATGGACTTTACCATTACATCACCGACCTGAAAAATTTCTTCATCCCGGATAATCTGGTCTGCCTGC
>DASYHR010000837.1:0-4265 GCA_035998385.1 Dyadobacter sp.
CCGTTGGTACCATTCAGGTTTTCGCCATTTGAAGCATCCACAATCAAACCGGCATAGTACATTGAGCCAATCCGTGAATACGCGTATCCTTTCCACCAATGTGCCCATGCTTTAAGTAAACCTTTTTTTACCTCAGCATTACCTGTGTATGTAATCCCATCCACGTTAGCAAGAATAGTATTGCATGCATTATTGAGGTTGTACATATATCCCCACTCATAAAAAGTGGAATTCTGGTAACCTGTAGAATTCACATTGGCTGTGATTCTGATGAAATCAATCTGCTTATTCGGAGAATTGGGATTAAGTAATGTACTGCCGTCATCCAGCGTAACCTGGTCGGGGCAGCCAATCTGATTGATAAAAATGTTGGCGATATCGGTACCAATCACATCACCCATCAGCTCATGATTCCCGATCGCGCCCGACCAGAAATAACCGGGTACACCGTCGTAGAACTTGATATTCTTAAAACCGGAAACATATACACCCAGTCCGAAAGAGATCAGGCCCGATTCCGTCTTCATCGCTTCCGAAGAAGGCTGATTCGGATTTTTCACATCCAGCGATTCTTTACAGGAAGAAAACATCCCGGTAAAGATCAACATTGAAAGAAATATTTTTAACTTATTCATAATGATCAGCTTAAAGGAATTTTAATTAAAACCCGAAATTTAAAGTAGCCTGGTACGACTTAAAGTTGGGCATCGTACTGTGGTCAGTTCCTCTGTCCCATGCTGAGTTAGCAGAACCCGAACTGATCTCCGGATCAAATCCTGTGTACTTCGTGAAGGTGATCAGGTTACGTCCGGAAAGTACCAGCTGGAGGCGTTTGAAAGCGGGCAATTTCACCACTTTCGCCAGATCAATACCCAGAGCAATGTTTCGCAAACGGAAGAAAGTGGCATCTTCATAGAAGTAATCCTTTGTTCCGTTGGCAGTGCGCTGTGCATATACGCCACGATAAAATGCAGTCCACGCACCGGTTTGACCTTCAATAGTGAATGGCTCAGCATAATCACTATGAATACCATCTCTGTACATCCATTCTTTAGTCTGATTGTACAGGTGATTTTTATAAACCCAATCCCATTGCATCGACAGGGTCAGGAAGTTCTTATATGTAAAATCATTGATGAATGACATGTTGAATTTCGGATTCGGATCACCGAAACTGTATTTACCTGCCGTGAAATAAGGCTGCTTCGTAGCTTTATTGACCACATATCCGTTACTCGCCACAGTGTAATTTGCCTGCTCACTTTCCGACAGGTACATGTTTCCATTCGGATCTCTGTCTGTAAGGCTGTGCAGGGACTTAAAGCCGTACAACTGACCAATTTTATCTCCTGCTTTCAACACATAATTGGTGCTACCCGCGCTCGACAAAATAACGACTTCCTGGTTGCCGCGGATGGAGAGGATTTCGGAAGTTTGTTTACCAAAATTGATAGTAGAGTTCCATTTCAGATTTTTACCATTGTAGGCTGTAGTTCCCAACGATATTTGCAATCCGTGCGATCCCAGAGAAAATGCATTATCGATCAACGTACCCAAACCAATAGACGGAGCTACATCAACAGGATAAATAGCATCTTTTGTTTTTCTGTTCCAATAAGTTGCTGCCACCGACAGGTCGTTCAGCCAGGGTGTATTTTTGAAGAGTGTAAACAAAAGATCAGTTCCAACTTCGAATTCTTCGGAAACTTCTACACCCAAATCCGGATTACTTTGGCGGTAGTCATAATAAAAGGCAGTATTTGCACCCAGCGTAGTTGGCGTAATCGTTACATATCTGTCAAACGGTTTAGGTTGAATACCAGCCTGGCCGTAAGCAGCCCTGATCTTCATCTCAGGAATAATACCATTGATCACACCGTCACTCCAGAAATTCAGTGCAGAAATGCGCAGAAAAGCATCTCCTCTCGGGAAAGTGAACGGCTTGGAACCACGACCGAATGCGGAAGAATAATCACTTCTGAAACCTCCTGAAATGCCGGCGAACTCGGCATATTCAAAGCGCTGATTAACCAGATAACCATAAGTAATAAACGGTTCTTCATAATCGCGGTACACCCGCCACGAGCTGGTATTGGCAGCGGTGTAAGGCTCATAAGCAGAAGGAAGCCCCAAAGCTGCACTTGTATACTCTTTCAGTACATTTTTACGCCAGTCGAAAGCACCTTGTGTGGTAGATTTAATTGGGAGATTCCATCCAAAATCCTCTTTGAAATCAAATGATATCGTTGCATTGGCAAGGAAATTCTGGAACGTTTTGCTGTTAGCATACTTGGTCAGATCTCCCGTATTGTTGCTATTGTAGTTTGAAATATACCGGGGCGTGCTCTGCGTAAGCCAGTATTTGATATTGGCATTGTTTGCTTGATTCATGTATTCAAGCTCACGATCCTGGGTCTGGTAATTCAAACCATATTTAGCATCCAGTTCTACAAATTTTGGAAATTTGTATTTCAGATTGAAGCTTTGGATAATGTCAATTTTATTGTCGTTGTTGTTGGTGTATTCCTGCCAGTACAAGGGATTGGAAGCATTAATCCCGATCGTCTGGTTCAGGTTATACGGCACGGTACCGTCGTTGGTCTTCAACGAGAAATCGGCAAACGGATACGCGTTCAAGAGGCCGTATACGATAGTTCTATCACTGGTTTTGAGTGTACTTTTTGTGTAAGCCAGCTGTGAAATAGAACGGAAAGTTAACCCTTTCGCCAGCTCCGCGCCGAAGTTGGCCGTCAGGTTACTTCTATCCCAGTAACCGTTATTGATCACATTACTCTCCTGATGGCTGTTTGAAGCCGATATGCTGAAATCAGACTTTGCTGATCCACCTGAAATTGAAACGCTGTTGTTGATCGTATTAGCGGGTCTGAAAAAGAAATCGAAGTGATCAATATATTTGAAATTCTGATCGTAAGCTTTGCTGTTTGTAATGGTTGGATCCGTGGAATTATACTGAACGTTCTCAGTATACACGCCATTCACAAGATCAAAAGTGATAGGCTTCCCGGAAGATCCGATTACGTTGTTGCTGGCATCTGTTGCAAAAGCGTGGTATTTTGCTTTGCTCAACCCACCCACGTTGAGGTAAGTATTTTGTGCAATGCTGGATGAAAAGTCAATGGATAATTTTCCTGCTTTACCCTTTTTAGTAAAAAGCTGAATGACACCATTAGCGCCCTGTGCACCGTAAATAGTACCCGCAGCCGCACCTTGAATCACCTCTACTCTGTCAATAGAATTGAGGTCAATCGTATTAAGTCCGGAAGCACCTACCTGAATACCGTCTACAAGTATCATAGGTGACGTACCCCGGTTCAATGTATTGATACCACGAAGAACAATGTTTACCTCCGCTCCCGGCGTTCCGCTTGTACTGGATATCTGTGCTCCGGCGATTTTCCCTACCAAGGCCTGGTCAATAGAAGCTGAGGGTGTTTGAGGTAAGTCTTTGGAGCCAATAGATTCTACTGCTATAGCCAGCTTTCGCTTATCTGTAGCCACACCTACTCCGGTTACGACCAGCTCGGTCAACTGCCGGGAATCCGTTTTGAGTTGTACATCAAGTACAGACGCGGAAGTGACAGGAAACTCGCGGGTTTCCATCCCGATAAATGAAAACACAATGATACCATTACCGCCGGGTATGCTCAATTTATACTGCCCTTCAGCATCGGTCACTGTTCCATTCTGACTGCCTTTTAAAACCACATTCACCCCTGGCAGGGCGGATCCGTCGTCTGTAGCTGTGACCTTCCCGGTCAGCTGCCTGTCTTGTGCTTTGGTAAGCGACATTACTGTACATAGCAGAACTATGCACAATGGTAAAATTTTCTTCATCTGATCAAATAGTTAGGTTAGTTACAGCTCAACTGCTTGAATCGAAAGTAGAAAATTAAAAATTCAATACAAAATTCTGCATTTTAGCATATATAAAGAATTATAGTTTATTAATAGGTGGTTATTGGATAATTTAATATGCAATAAATATGATTTTACCAATTTTAATTCGTAAAAATTATACAACAACTCAAATAAGTTCAATAACCTGATTATCAGAAGTTTGCCAAATATCCAAACACACTTAAACGCACCTTATTTTTACATCAAATAGTTATATAAAAATTTTAACGATTAATTTGAAACTTCTGGTAACATATAGCATACCAAAAACTTACGCATCCTTCATCCATATACGCGGTGGATGTCGACACATGATCATTTTGAATCCGGTTATCTGTAAACTGGAA
>DASYHR010000840.1:0-1690 GCA_035998385.1 Dyadobacter sp.
GTTGCCCTCGACATGTTTGGCAATTTAGCCGCAGGCACTTCAACGGGTGGTATGACCAACAAAAAATACGGCCGTGTAGGCGATGCACCTATTATTGGTGCCGGTACTTATGCTAATAATGCAACCTGTGCTGTTTCAGCAACGGGTCATGGAGAGTTATTTATCAGATCAGTGGTTGGTCATGACATCTCAGCGCTGATGGAATACAAAGAGCTGAGTTTGAAAGAAGCCTCGGAACTGGTGGTAATGAAAAAGCTGGTTGCTATTGGTGGCGAAGGAGGAGTTATTGCCCTGGACAGGGAAGGAAATATTAGTATGCCTTTCAATAGTGAAGGCATGTACCGGGGCTACATGACGGCCAACGGGAAAAGTGAAGTGAAAATTTATAAGGATTAGATCCGACAAATGCTCGTTTTTCTTCTAAATTCAATATAAAAAGATATTAAAATAAGCGGATGCGACGTTGTGATTAAAACGCATTGAGCAACTAACTCCCATCAATGTTCATGAAAAATATATACCTGATTGCACTTTTTAGCATTGTAACAACTATATCGGCGTTCGCAACTCATTTGGTTGGTGGCGAAATACGATCTTCCCATACTTCAGGACTGACATACAATATTTCCGTAGTTCTTTATTTTGATTCAACCGCACCGGTTAAGGAAGACAAAATCCTTGTTTGTACCGGAGACGGATCAACTATTACAGTAGACAGAACGTCATACTCGACCTCACCGGACAACTCAAAAATTGGCATTGGAACTTACACAACCAGTTACACCTATGCCAGTCAGGGGATATATCAGATTTCAACACAGGTCAGCAACCGCGCAAATGGGGTTGTAAATTTTCCTGCCGGAGAGCAGGAACCTCTTTTCCTCTGGTCTGTGCTTAATACTAGTTTTTTGAATTCGGCTCCCGTGTTGGCACATAGCATTTTTGAAGGAGGAGTAAATCAACCTTTTATTTTAGACCTGAAAGCGACGGACACGGAATCAGATAGCATCAGCTTTTCATTGCATAAATTGAGCAAACCTTCACCAGGCACCTGCGGCGTGAGAAGTACAAACAGCCAGTATATGTATCCGAATGATGTAAGTTCATCCGGCACTTTCAAAATTGATAATCAGGCAAAACAATTACGGTGGCTTGCTCCGACTCAAACGGGCAAGTATATTGTTTCCTTCATCATATACGAGTGGAGAGATGGAATCCGAATCTCAGAAAACTACCGTGAATTCATTGTAAATGTAACAGACAGACCCGGCGAATCGGTGGAGATCCCACCTTATGAAAGCGCCGATAATCTTGGTCCTGTAACCGGTATACCCAATCCCGACAATGCGAAAATATCCATTGCAATCAATGCATATCCTGTGCCGACCACTGACTTTTTAACAGTGAAAGTCTACAGCAGCAGCACATCAGTGATTAGTTTACAGATACTGGATATTCAGGGCCGTGTGAGGGAAACATTTAAAACCTCTGCCGTGGAAAGTAGCATTCAACACCAGTTTGATCTGCGTAACTACACCAACGGTATATACCTGATCAAAGCCAGCAACGATAAAGATGCAGTAACGAAAAAGATAGTCCGATAAACTTTCCGACATCTTACAACAAAAAATCCTGTCGTCACCGGCAGGATTTTTCTGTTTTATCAGTCAGATCTTTTAACTCTGAGCGA
>DASYHR010000221.1:0-2311 GCA_035998385.1 Dyadobacter sp.
TTTGACTTTACATATGACTTGCTGGTTTACCCACATCAGTTGAAAGAAGCCTGTTCCTTTGCGGCGAAGTTGCCAAATGTCAGGTTTGTGTTGGATCACATTGCCAAACCATTTATAAAAAAGGGGGAGACGGATCCGTGGAGCAACGATATCAAAACACTTGCTGAGCTTCCAAATGTGAGCTGTAAGGTTTCGGGCATGGTGACAGAGGCAGATTGGTACAATTGGAAAAAAGCTGACTTCGCTCCATATCTGGATGTTGTATTTGAGGCCTTTGGAAGTAAACGCATTATGTTCGGGTCAGACTGGCCTGTGTGTTTGGTAGCTGGTGATTACGGGCAGATGAAAGCTGTGCTTGACGAGTATTTATCAGCATTTTCTGCGTCTGAAAAAGCAGCTGTTATGGGTGGAAATGCGGTTCAGTTTTACAATTTGGAATAAGAGAATAAACGCTCCCCGAGGTTTAATCGCAGAGCTGGTAATACTTAACTCAACAACGAAGGTTGCTCGACAAATGAAAAACATGCATATTAATGTTGTAATTTGAAGTGTATTTAGTGTTGTGAACCAATTTGACTAGCCGGATTGAAGAAATTAGTATTAATAACCATTCTGTTCTCCAGTGCCTTTGTTTTATTAGCGTCTCAGCCTCGTAAGGCGGTGGAGATGCGGGTTATGAGTTTCAATATCCGTCATGGATTAGGGATGAATGAGGAGTCGAACATGATGGACATATTACGAATTATCAAGGAAAATAAGCCCGACCTGGTAGCGCTGCAAGCTGTAGATAGCCTGATTAATAATGGCAAAACGCAATTTCAACTCAGACAGCTGGCCACTCAAACCGGAATGTATTTTACCTATGGTGCGGCAGAGCATTCTGAGAACGGCAGCCAGGGAGTTGGAATTTTGTCGGCATGGCCATTGGAAAAGACGCAGACAATAGCCTTACCTTCAACACCCGGAGCTGATCCGAAAGTATTACACTGCGGCCTCATACGGCATTCGAGAAACCTGACTTTGCGTTTTTGTAATTCCAGGCTCGAATATGCTTCTGTGATGGATAGGGCATTACAATCGGCCTATATCAATCAAATGCTTCAGGGAAGTATTCAGCCTGTGGTATTAGGAATGGATATGGGGGCGAGGCCAAACGAGCAACCTTATTTTTCATTCCGTCAGAAGTGGCAGGATGCCGCTCAGGGATCACAACTGGAGACCTGGAATGAAGGATTACCCGGCGACAGGCTGGATTATATTTTTGTACTGCTGAATAATAGAGTGCGTGTGAAGGACTACAAGGTAATCAGAAATTATCCGCGTGCTTCAGACCATTATCCGATCATCGCTACTGTTGAATTTTGGTAAAATGAAGTATTCTCATTTAAAAATTGGCTTATTCATCCCATGTTATGTGGATCAGTTTTACCCTCAGGTAGGGATTGCGACGCTGGAGTTATTGGAAAAGCTGGGCTGCAATGTTGGTTTTCCTCTTAACCAGACTTGCTGCGGGCAACCGATGGCAAATTCAGGTTTCGAGCATCTGACAAATGGTTGCAACACGCTGTTCGTGAATTCGTTCAGCGAGTTTGACTATATCGTTTCTCCTTCCGGAAGCTGCGTTTTGCATATCAAAGACCACTTGAAAGTGGAAGGGAAACCTGCAGAATCTAAGGCGGTCAGGAAAAAGGTATATGAACTGGTAGAGTTCATCACGGACGTTCTGAAGATTGACTTCATCCAGGCCGACTTTCCCCACAGAGTTGGTTTACACCAGGGCTGTCACGGGCAAAGAGGTTTGCATCTTGCACAAATGTCAGAATTGAACGCTGAACCATTTTCAAAACCTGAAACACTTTTAAGAAAAGTCAAAGGTCTTGAGCTGGTTGAGTTGGATCGTAAAGATGAATGTTGCGGTTTCGGGGGTACGTTTTGCGTGAGCGAAGAAGCAGTATCCGTAAAAATGGGTAAGGATCGGGTCGCAGACCACATCCGGCACGATGCAGAATACATCACCGGCTCGGACATGAGCTGTCTGATGCATTTGGAAGGAATTTTGAAACGCAAAAATTCGGAAGTACAGGTGAAACATATTGCGGAGATTCTGAATAACGCCATTCCTGCATTGGCCTGAAAAATAAATGCCGACATCACAAAGGACGCCGGCACTACAAAGTTTCGGAAGTTCAGAATCTGAGAAGAACCAATCGTTAGTTGATAGAAGAAACGACGCGGCTCGTCTTGGTCAAAATATCAAACGTCTGTGTGTGCTTCTCTTTTCCGTCCGTAATCTCGAAAGTATAACTACCGT
>DASYHR010001039.1:0-2417 GCA_035998385.1 Dyadobacter sp.
CACGCGGCAAAAAGGGCGATAAAGGATTTGTTCAGATGAGATGGCTATAGACGATTTTTTGATTGATACAGAGCAGAAGGAGCCGGAATAACCTGACCTTCCGCCCTATATTTTCATTTTTACTCAACCTCCAGAATCTCAAAATGTTTAATTCCCGCAGGCACTTTCCACCTCACTTTTTCTCCTTTACAAAGTCCGATTAAAGCCGCGCCCATAGGTGTGAGTACTGAAATTTTCTTTTCTTTAATGTCTGCCAGTGAGGGCATCACGATTGAAAATTGCATCTCCTGATTCGCACTGAGTTCACGCACTTTTACGGTTGAATTGAGTCGCACGCAACCTTCAGGTAATTCGTCATTGTCAACCACAATCGCACGGTTGAGCTCATAGGATAATGTCATTTCGCCGTGCTGCCCGGAGGCCGGGAATTGTTCTGCAAATTGTTTGAGCAATTTGTAATCATCCTCTGAGATGATCACAGGTGTATTTGATAAACTCATAGTATTTCTGCTGCGCTGATGCGCATCAAGGTTCAAATAATAAATACAGTTGGATATGCTGTGAAGCACACGGGCAGCCTGAAATCAAAAATGACAAAAATTGCGTGTATACGAGGGTAGTACAGTATCGGACATGGCTGTACTGGTAATGTAATTTGTCAGAAACAATGCAGGCTGCGATGTTCCCCGAATCCTGAAAGTCAGTGTAGGTCCGGGGCTGAAGTATTGAAGTCCTTGAAATTCGAAATGTAATAAAGCCTGGTGCAGAAGATGGTAGCAGGCAAAATACAGAAGACACTACTGTTCCAGCCTTTCGCCACCTCGCGTAGGGTAAAGGATTTTTCAGTCGTGGATGGATTGATCTCACTTGCCATGAAGGCTAAGTTACCATCAAATTCCTGAATGACGAAGCTTTGACACGAATTTGTCCCATCGTACCATCAGCCTATTCCGATTTTTCCATCGCACAGGTCCAGGTCATAATGGGAGCATAATTGACAATATCGGCCGCGATACTGCTTATATACATGTTGCCCGGATTACGGTTTCCGTGTGTACCCATCGCAATCAGATCTGCATTGATTTCCCTGGCAAACTGCAGGATGCCGTCCTTTTCTATCGCGCTATGCACAACATGGGTATTGTAATGATGTAGCTGATGTTCAGAAGCAAGTTTTTGTAATTGTTGCATACCCTGTTGACTGTCACGCCGTGGATGCGTATTGACATACAATAAATGAAGCCTGGCGTCGAAGAATAGCTGCAGAGTTTTGACATGGCTGACCAGATTTTCGTCTTCGTGTTGCATGCCACACGGGAATACAATATTCCTGATTTTTGAAATGGTTGTATCATTTTTGACTGCTATGACCGGGATAGGGCAGGTGCGGACCACTTTGCCAATGTTTGAGCCCATGAATGCTTCCTGCCAGCCACGTGAACCCTGGGTTCCCATCACCACAAGATCCAGATTGTAGCGTGCTATCAGTTCCAGAACTGCTGTTGTAATCTTGCCGGTGTGAACATGATGTGTAACCGGAACATGTTGTATATCAAAATTTTGGATGAAGTAAGCATATTTTTCCCGCGCCTGGTCTTCTGTCATAGAAGTTTTGGTGGCAATCGCTTCCGGTTCGCTGATGATGGTACATACAAAAATGCTACCCTGGTTTTTCTCCGCAAGCTCCAGCGCAAATCTGAATGCTTTTTCTGCATAAGACGAAAAATTACAAGGCACTAATATTCTTTTCATAACGAATTTGAAACAATGATTACGGGCAAAGGTAGACCGGAAAAGGCACAAAAAAGAGGAGGTTCGTCATGAACCTCCTCTGCAAATCCTGGATATACGTTCTATTTAATACTAAGCTCCACAACCACAGGGAGATGGTCGGACGCATACTTTTCGTCAATCACTCTGGTTGAAATGGCTTTCACGGCTTGCGCAGGCCTGAACATGATAAAGTCAATGGTGCGGTCTGGATTTTCTACCGGGATTGTCGGTGCACAATCCTGAACACAGCTTCTGGTGAAAGTCTGATCCAGATAAGCCATGGCCGGACTGTCGGGTTTTGCATTGAAGTCACCTCCGATAATAACAGGCAGCGCTGTATCACCGAAATATTTGACAATTAGTTCTGCCTGTGTTTTACGGTTTTGTTCCTTCAGGTCAAGATGGGTACATGCAAAAATTACTTTTTTGCCCTTTGCTGTTTCAGCCGTCACAGCAGCAATGGTTCTGGGCTCGCCACCAATTGCCTTATCCACCGGAAGCATATATTGGACTGAATCAAGGATCGGAAATCTGGAGAGTATAGCCACCCCGTAGTCTCCGCCCTGATGGTCAATGGCCTTGGCAAAAAAGTAGTTCATCTTTGTCAGTGCAGCCAGGAGTTTGGCCTGATGGTTGCCTTTTCC
>DASYHR010000504.1:0-4205 GCA_035998385.1 Dyadobacter sp.
ATTGAAGTGTCTGGAATTTGGTGACGAACAGCTGTTGTCCCAACTGGCTTTGGATTACAATGAAAAAGGTTCGCGTGTTTTCAACATAGGAAAACCAAAGTCGATATTATACTTTGTATACCAGGATAAAAATCAGCTGAAAGGAACGGAGTTTACGAATACGAATTATTTTCAGTTTGACCATACCCATATGTCGGGTCAGGAGGTGATGCAGTGCGTCAGCCCTGATTTTGCTTCGTGACGGTCAATCTCTTAATCGAATTGAGCTGATCGTAATCCACCTGCCTATTGTTTTAAGTTCATCGGTTTTGTCCTGCTCGTAGCGTACGAATACATTTTGCTGTGGCTGGTTAAAGGGTGGTGTCAGGTCAGCCCGATACCGGAGCGTATCCCGGTTTTCGATGATGTATATAAAGGTACCTCCGCACATTCCGCACATGGTGTAGTCGGCATGGCCGATTACAGCCGGATACTGCTCTCTTTGTGGCGTTTGGCAGGCGGAGATGCCTGTTGCAAGCAGTACTAAAACGGTGAGCATGCGCATAAGTCTGACATCAAAGTTTTCGTATTCCCATGACGCTGTATCCAATCTAAAGGTTGGAAAACTGCAAACAAAAACGGGATACAAACAATGTCTGCATCCCGTTCACTATACATGCCCGAAGTTTTATTAATCCTCTTTCAAAAACGGATATTGATATGTTCTCGGAGAATCGAATGTTTCTTTGATCGTGCGCGGGGATACCCAGCGAAGCAAGTTCAACATAGATCCTGACTTATCATTGGTACCAGATCCGCGCGCACCTCCAAATGGTTGCTGACCTACTACGGCGCCGGTTGGTTTGTCGTTGATATAGAAATTACCGGCTGCATTACGAAGTTTCTTCAAGGCCAGTTCCACGCCATCGCGTTCCTGTGAAATCACAGCTCCGGTAAGCGCATAAATCGATGTATTGTCAATCACATCGAGAATCTGTTCAAAATCATCATAAATGTAAACCGACAAAACGGGCCCAAAAATTTCTTCCACCATTGTCACGTAATAGGGATCTGTAACCTCAATTACGGTTGGATCAATAAAATAACCTTTCGATTTGTCATACGTTCCGCCGGCAATAATCTCCGCTTCAGGTGCTGACTTTGCATTGTCAATATATGTTACGATCCGGTCGAAAGCCTTTTCGGAAATAACTGCATTTACGAAATTGCTGAAGTCTTCAACCGTTCCTACCTTGAGCGTGGCGAGATCAGCGAGTAACTTTTCTTTCACGGCAGGCCACAGCGACTTATGGATATAAGCGCGGGAAGCAGCCGAACATTTTTGCCCCTGGTATTCAAATGCTCCACGCAACAGGGCTGTAGACACAACATCCGCATTGGCTGAAGGATGCGCAACCACAAAATCTTTACCGCCCGTTTCTCCTACAATACGCGGGTAACTTTTGTATTTATGGATGTTGTTGCCAATATTTTTCCAGATGGTCTGGAAGACTGCCGTTGATCCTGTGAAATGCAGACCGGCAAAATCCGGATGAGCGAAGATAAGGTCTCCCGCTGTCGGCCCGTCCACATTGATCATATTGATAACGCCGTCAGGCAAACCTGCTTTTTGGAACACTTCCATAATTACAGCAGCAGCATAGACCTGGTTTTCTGAAGGCTTCCACACGATCACATTTCCCATCATCGCAGCAGATGCAGGCAAGTTGCCTGATATGGCTGTGAAGTTGAAAGGAGTCAGTGCATATACGAATCCTTCTAACGGTCGATAGTCTGTACGGTTCCAGACTCCTTTGCCTGATACCGGTTGTTGCTTATAGATCTCCGACATGAATGCCACATTGTAGCGAAGGAAATCTATCATCTCACAGGCTGCATCAATCTCAGCCTGATATGCATTTTTAGACTGCCCCAGCATGGTTGCAGCATTAATTTTATAACGGTAGGGTCCGGCAAACAACTCAGCTGCCTTCAGAAAAATGGCTGCTCTGGTTTCCCATGCCATATCTTCCCAACCTTGTTTGGCTGCCAAAGCTGCGTCAATAGCCGCAGTGACGTGGCTTGCATCTCCTTCGTGGTAATGACCTAAAATATGTTGGTGTTGGTGAGGTGGTTTGATCTCCAACTTTTTTCCAGTCCTGATCTCGTCTTTTCCTATAAACATAGGGATATCCACCACACTCGCTTTCGCTTCTTTTATAGCTTT
Organism: Dyadobacter sp.; assembly: GCA_035998385.1. GTDB lineage: Bacteria > Bacteroidota > Bacteroidia > Cytophagales > Spirosomataceae > Dyadobacter. The sequence continues at coordinate 2,207 of DASYHR010000504.1, forward strand.
CTTCAATTTGAACCTTTCGGAACTTTGCGGTGCATAATCCAAAACAGGCTCGTTTTGTAATGCAGGCACCGTGAAAAATCCGTTTGTCATAGTCAGATCGTTTTAAGTTTGTACTTTATAATAAACCGATTTCATCTAATAATGTTCCATACGATAGAACATTGGAATAATCATATATGGTGTCCAAAGGTAAAGCACCACGGTTAATTAGATTTAATCTCAAATTATCCATATCTAATCAGAAATTGCCAAAATAATTATTCCTGCATTTCGTATTCTACTTTTGGGGGAAATATGAAAATTACGATGGAAGATATATTTAATGATACCCGGCAGGCCTTCGTGTATAAAACGAACGGGCAGCTCAGAAAAGCGTATTGGCTGTTCAAAATGATGAAGTTTAACTGGCTGATATCCACGGGTACAGGCATTATTTTGAAAGCAATTGAGTGGCGTTTGCCGGTGAAGGGTTTGCTCAAGAACACATTGTATAGCCAGTTTGTGGGGGGAGAGACGCTGGAGAAAGCCACACCAGCCATCAAAAAGCTGGACGAGTACAATGTGGATGTAATCCTTGACTACGGAGCGGAAGCCAAGGAAGGAGAGCATAATTTTGACATGGCGCGGGATGAGTTTATCAAAGCGATCAGTTATGCTTCATCTCAAAAAAGTATTCCTTTTATCAGTCTAAAAATCACTGCGCTCGCTCGGTTTGATCTTCTTGAAAAAATCAATCCGCACGTCACTATCAATGAAAAAGACTTGTCTATCGACTTGTCATCGCTGACCTCCGCCGAACAACAGGAATGGGATCGTCTACTTCAGCGGACATTTGCAATCTGTGAACATGCAGCGACGCAAAAACTGGGTGTGCTCATTGATGCGGAAGAATCCTGGATTCAGGATAGTATTGATGCAGTGGTGATGATGGCAATGGAACGTTTCAATAAGAAGCAAGCTGTTGTATACAACACCATCCAGCTTTATCGTCACGACAAACTTGCATTTTTAAAGCAAAGTGCGGCCCTGGCATCGGGGCGGTCCTATTGGCTTGCTGTGAAGTTGGTTCGGGGCGCTTACATGGAAAAGGAACGAGCCAGGGCGCTGGCATCATGCAGTCAATCGCTGATTCAGCCTGATAAAAGTGCAACGGACGCCGATTTCAACAAAGCGGTATCGTTTTGTCTCACACAGCCAGAGCCGATTGCATTGGTGGTAGCCACACACAACGAAGACAGCAATATTCTTGCACTTCAGTTATTGGAAAAAGATCCTTCCCGGCAGGACATCACGTTTTTTTCGCAGTTGTATGGCATGAGCGATAATATCACCTTTAATCTTGCCAAAGCTGGTTTTAAGGTTAGTAAGTATCTGCCGTATGGCTCTGTGGAAGATGTGATTCCCTATTTGTTGAGACGTGCACAGGAGAATAGTTCAGTGGCCGGCCAAACCGGGCGTGAACTTTATTTGCTGAGCAGTGAAATGGCGAGACGTGGATTGGTATAAGCAAAAATTAATCGGACCACACCAAATAGAATTGTTGGTTAGCTGTATCCAAACTTGGTGAGGTTAACTTCTGAAGATAAGCTTATGGGATTTGATGTTCAAATATCCCGGCAGGATTTCCTGCCGGGATTATTTTTATAACTAACTTCGAAAAATCGTATTTGATTGATAAACAGGACCGGGTAACCGGAGTTTAGAGTCATACTTGTGAATAATTGGTAATCTCTGGCGCCTTTAATCATTAGTAAATTATTATTGGTCAATCTTAAACAAATATTAATCTGACTGTTTACATTGTCCCCGGAAAATGATAATATTGGTAAAGGGTTCGGCAAGCGGGGAGAATTGTAAATAACAGATATTCAGATTCTAATGATGGTATGAGTCTGGTCGTTGGTTAATTTTAGTTTAGTGCTAAAATATATCGTTATCTGAATATTTATATTTCGATTTGAACTGTGTAATCGATTCCCGCCACTATGCTATTGAATAT
>DASYHR010000505.1:0-1924 GCA_035998385.1 Dyadobacter sp.
AGTTATCTCAAAGGTAACTCCAGCTACGAAGGTGGAGGATATGTATTGAATGCGATCACTGCCCGATCCGCCAATATGCTGGAGGATGCGTTGGTGAATCTGTCGACTTCCAAATCGGGTGCGCCGGATTCCCCGAATCAGCAACCGATTAGCGGAGGTTCGGGGTTTGAAGCATTGGGAAATACCTTCATAGATGTGAACAGAAATGTCAGCAACAACTATCAGTACCTGCAGTTGCCCGTCCAGGCTGGTTTCACGCTGAATCCTGATAAGAAGCTGAGCTATTCTATTCTCGGTGGTATGATGGCCAATTTTTTCCTGAGCAATGAGCTGGAGTCTGCAGCTGGAATGACGATCAGAACGACTGCAAATGATGAGGTGTACCGAAGTATGAATTGGGCTGCGACTACAGGATTGAGATTCAATTACCGGTTGTCGGACAGGTGGAAGGTGAACCTGACTGGTTCGTATCAGAAAGCTGTATCGTCGGGCTTTAGAGCCAATCAGAGCCTGGAATCTCATCCGTATCTGTATGGTATGTCCTGGGGTATGCGTTATTCTTTTTAATTTTTTTCAAAGTCCTTCCAACCATTTTATGCTTTGTTGACTCCTTCTTTGACAGAACTTTAAAGAGAACTAGTTTGACCGTTGTAGTTCGGATTAGAAAACGAATCTTTAAAATTTATTAGCCATGTTAAAGATCCTGAAAACAAGTATGCTGGTTCCGGTTATGATGGCCGGATTATTACTGGGATGTGAGAGTGAGGGCGTTAATCCCCCTAATGCGATACGACCCGTACTCATTCCTGAAAATATTGCAGCCGGAACCAACAACTTTGCCTTTGATTTCTTTCATAAACTTCAGGAAACAAAAGGAGCAGGCGACAACTTGTTTGTTTCGCCTCTGAGCCTTCATGTCGCCCTTGGCATGCTACTGAATGGTGCTGAAAATGAAACGGCTCAGGAAATTCTTAAAACGCTTAAAATGGAGGGCGTTTCGATAGCGGATCTCAACAAAGCGTATAAAACTTTAATTGAAGAATTACCAAATGCGGATTCAAAAGTAAATCTGGGCTTGGCGAATTCGATTTGGTATCGCAGTGGGTTTCGGGTCGAAAATGATTTTCAAACTGTAATGAAAAACTCATTTCAGGCTGATGTAACCGGACTTTCATTTGACAATGCTGCAAAAGACAGGATCAACCAATGGGCAAGTGATAAAACCAACGGTAAAATCAAGAAAGTACTTGATGAGATCAGTCCTGATCATGTTATGTTTCTGCTGAATGCACTTTATTTCAAAGGTGACTGGAAGAGTACTTTTGATGTGAAAGACACCCGCGATGAAGCTTTCAAATTAGAGAACGGGTCGCAGAAGCAGGTGAAAATGATGCATGTGAAGTCTGATTTCAAAGTGGCTCATGGTTCAGATTACAGCGCCGTTCAGCTACCTTATGCCAATGGTCAATTCAGCATGACATTGCTCATTCCTACTGGAAATAACACAGTTGGTTCGGTACTTTCAAAGCTGACAGCGCAGGAATGGAGCGAGTTGCAAAGTACGCGACTCACGACTACAGGAGTGGAAGTAGGATTGCCACGCTTTACATTCGAATATTCCTCAAAACTAAATACTATACTGAACAAATTAGGAATAAACAGCGCATTCCTGGACAATGCGCAATTTGGAAAAATAAGTAAGAGTACTGCTACAAAAGTTGATTTCGTAAAACAGGATACTTATCTGGGTGTTGATGAAAAGGGTACAGAAGCGGCTGCTGTAACTTCAATTGGCATGGAACTAACTTCTGTCGGGCCAGGTGTTACGCCTAAGCTGATATGTGACCGACCGTTTGCATTGATTATCAGTGAGCAAACCTCCAATACAATTCTATTTATGGGAAGAATGATGAATCCGGACAGT
>DASYHR010001067.1:0-6089 GCA_035998385.1 Dyadobacter sp.
CCATAGGTTTGAGTTACTTCCGTGAGCGGGGATTCAGCAACGACATACTGAAGAAATTTGAACTGGGTTACAGCCTCGACAAATGGGATTCCTTTTCGAAGGTCGCTTTAGAAAAAGGCTATTCAGCAGAAGTGCTGGAAAAGGCCGGATTGCTTATCCACAAAGAAGGCAGCAACAGCGGCGGATACGACCGCTTCCGGGGACGTGTCATTTTTCCGATTCATAACGTAGCAGGAAAAGTAATCGCTTTTGGAGCCAGGATCCTCAAAACAGATAAAAATCAGCCTAAATATCTCAACTCTCCTGAAACGGAAGTCTACCATAAAAGTGACGTCCTTTACGGAATTTTCCAGGCAAAAAACGCCATCCGGCAACAAGATCATTGCTATCTGGTTGAAGGTTATACTGACGTGATATCCCTGCAGCAGGCAGGAATAGACAATGTGGTAGCCTCATCAGGAACATCGCTCACTTCAGAGCAGATCAAACTGATTGGAAGGTTTACACCGAATGTGACTATACTCTATGATGGCGATGTGGCGGGTATTAAGGCAGCATTGCGTGGGTTGGATCTTGTTCTGGAAGAAGGTTTAAACGTTAATATCGTGCTGTTCCCCGACGGAGACGACCCCGACAGCTACGTACGTAAAGTGGGCGCTGAGGCTTTCAAGGAATATCTCAGGAAGGCATCAAAAGACTTTATCACATTTAAAACGGAAACGCTGCTTCAGGATGCAGGTAATGACCCTTTCCGGCTTGCGGCTGTTATCGGTGAGGTCGTAACCAGCATTATCAGAATCCCTGACGCCATAAAACGACAGGTGTTCTTCCACCGTACCGCGGAAATGCTCAAAGTAGATGAGCAAATGCTGATTACGGAAGGCAATAAGTTGCTTCGGAAACAGCAATCTCAGAAGCCACCGGAAAGAACGAACCGCCAATCCGGATTCGCCCCTTCCGGTCCCGCCGATATTCCACTTTCTGCTACTGATGCCAATCCGTTCGATCCGACTTCGTTTGATGGACCGCCTGTAGATTTGTTTGGTCCGACGACAGAAGAACAGGAACCACTGGTACAGCATTCCCGATTATATTACCAAGAGCAGGCTTTCATTAAACTGTTGGTACTATACGGAACCAAAGAGTTGGAACCAGGCGTGACTGTTTCTCAATACGTACTGGGGGAAATCCAGGGAATTGATTTCAGGGATACAGTATTCAGCCATTTGCTGAATCTGTTCAGAGAGCATTTGGGGCGAAATTCTGTTTTACCAACTGAATATTTTCTCAACCATCATGAATCTGAGATTCGCAATATGACCATAGAATGGCTCACTCCTAAATATGAATTAAGCGAATTGTGGTCTGAAAAGTTTGAAATATATGTTCCGTTCGAAACCGATGTTCTTGACAAAACTGCATTTGTAAACATTCTGAGATTGAAAAAAGCGTTTGTTGAAGAAAAAATGAAGGCTTGTCAGCAGCAGCAAAATCAGGCTCAATCGGTTGATGAAGAAATCGCAGTAATGAAAGAGTATCTTTTTTATAAAGGAATAAGTATGGCTGCTGCGAAGGAATTGGGTAATGTTGTAGGTTAGTACTTTATCAGCGATACATGATGGCCGATTTCCGCTTACGCGTATTTTACACTGTTGCACAGACACTGAATTTTAGCCGTGCTTCTGAACAACTCCATATCAGCCAGCCAGCAGTTACCAAACACATCAAAGAGCTGGAGCAACAATACGCCACCACCTTATTCGATCGGAGCAGGCAACAAATCAAACTTACCCGGGCGGGAGAAGTACTTTTGCAACATGCCCATTTGATTTTTGAACAATATCAAAAACTTGAATTCGATATCAATCTGCTGCAAAATAAAACCGAAGGTGATTTACAGATTGGCGCAAGTACTACAATTGCCCAATACGTGATACCGCAATACCTGGCCTATTTCCATAAAAGATTTCCGCAAATTCGTATTGAACTCACCAATGCCAATTCTCTGGAAATTGAGCAGCTGCTACTCGCCAAAAAGATTGACCTTGGTTTGGTCGAAGGTCCGATCCGGCATACCGACCTCAAGTACACTACCTTTCTTCAGGATGAAATTGTGCTGGTTACCGGCGCCAGAAACAAGAAAAGAACGATTTCAGCCAAGGAATTATCGGTTCTTCCATTGCTTATTCGTGAAAGCGGGTCAGGCACAGCTGAAATTATTGACAATCATTTGTCTGCTATCGGATTATCCTACAATACACTGAATGTTCAAATGCAGCTGGGAAGTACCGAAAGTATTAAGAATTATCTCGTATTTTCCGATACATATGCTTTTCTCTCCATTTATAGCATCAAACAGGAGCTCGCTGACGACAGACTTGCTATTGTTGATGTGGAAGGGCTTGATATCCAACGTATATTTTCATTTGTGTATCGGCAAGGTCAGCCGTCACCTCTGGCAAAGCTTTTTATGAAATTCACATCCCTCGAACGCAAATAGCCAATCCTTTACTTAACAATACTACTCATGAAAACTTTAAAGACTATTCTTTTCCTGTTGCCGGTGATTGTGTTGCTGTCAAGTTGCCAAACGTCTTACAAATTGCTCAAATCTGATCAGGAAAAAGGCTTTCGCCTGGCAGACTACACTACTTTCGGGTTTTATGAAATTGATACACAAGGAGATGCCAGTTCGCCCGTGTTTGAAAAAAATATTGCTCTAACGAAATCAGCGGTATCAGCAAATATGTTGAAGAAAGGACTGAATGAGGCACAGGAACCAGCGCTGAAGGTGAACCTTGCGTTACTTGTTAAAGAAGAGGTACAAACAAGAGAGACTAATTTTCTGACAGATGGCTTACCCAGATATATGGGACAACGCCGTTATTCTTGGAAAAGCGAAGAGGTCCCCGTTGGTAAATACAAAGAGGGAACATTACTTATCGAGCTGGTAGATGCCAGCAACGACAAACTGGTTTGGAAAGGAGGGGCGAAAGGAGTATTACCTGAAAAAAATCAGGATATATCTGAGAAGATAAATGAGGCGATCAGCGAAATCTTCACAAAAATGCCTTAAAAAAAAGGAGGTTGAAAACCTTTTACAGATTGTCAACCTCCATATCTATACGCTGTGAGTTTACGCGTTGTTATTTACAACTCCACGCACTTTGTCATTTACAGTTTCTGCAACTGTACCTGCCTTTTCCTTCACAGTATTTACATTTTTCAGGAAGCCGTCTTTAAGCTTTTCAGCAAGAACCGTTAATTCTTCAAGGCTTTTATCATATTGACCCTTTGCAGTGTCACCCAGATCGTTCGCTTTATTTTTGATCAGTTTGCGGGAATCTTTTCCAGTTTTAGGAGCTACTAAAAGTCCGATGGCGATACCAGTCAACAATGCTCCTACCGATCCTATCAGAAATTTTTGATTCTTGTTCATACGAATTGTCTTATTTTGTGTGATGATAGATTAACTTATCCCGAAACTAATCAAAATACCGTGCCAAATCAACCCAAAGCTATCTTTTCTGACCTTACCATTCCTATTTTACTGAGTTTGCAACTCGTTCTGGCAGTCGTTTGTCAAAAAGCCCACGCGCAATGGAAGGTACTGGATATTAAATCTACCGCCCATATGAGAGCAGTACACACGGTTTCATCAAACGTATGCTGGATTGCCGGAACGGGCGGTAACGTATATAAGACGCTGGACGCAGGGAAGTCGTGGACAACTGTTAAAGTTCCTCAGGCAGATTCTCTGGATTTCCGCGACATTCATGCTTTTGATAGGGAAACTGCCGTTGCTATGAGCTCGGGTGAAGCTGCGAAAGGAAAGGCTAAAATTTACCGTACCGAAGACGGTGGAAAAACCTGGAGTCTTGTGTATCAAACTACACAAAATGGGGCTTTTCTGGATGGAATCGACTTTTGGGATAAAAACAAGGGAATTTGCCTGGGTGATCCTGTAGATGGGAAGCTATTTTTACTCACCACAGAAGACGGAGGTAAATCCTGGTCGGAACTACCTGCAGCGAACCGCCCTGATGTCGTTCCCGGAGAAGCATGTTTTGCAGCAAGCGGAACGAGCATTTTGACTTTGGGAAAAGGAAATGTTTTCATCGGTTCGGGAGGTGGTAGCAAAGCCAGAGTTTTTCGTTCGGGAGATTATGGGAAAACATGGAAAGTAGCGGAAACACCGATGCTCGCCGGACCAACCAGTGGCATATTTGCCCTCCGATTTATTTCTTCGAACCATGGAATAGCAGTGGGTGGCGATTACAAGCGCACCACCGATTCGACCGTCAACGTGCTGACCACTCTGGACGGCGGGGTTACCTGGAAAATGGAAAGTATGACTAAACCTACCGGACTCAAAGAGTGCGTGGATATATACCACAAAGCAAATGCAACCTGGAACGGTGATACCCAGATAAGAGCGGATAATTATACATTGGTTGCGACAGGCCCTTCCGGCAGCAGCTACTCAGTTGATAAAGGAAAATCGTGGAGTGTTTTAGGTACTGAGCCATTCCATGCAGTTAGTTTTTCGGGACATGTAGGCTATGCAGTCGGCGGCAAGGGATTGATTGGTAAAATTGACAATATATCCTCTAAGAAAAAACGAAGGAGAATAAAGTTTGTAGATTGAAAAACAAATGCCGGTTTTGCAACCGGCATTTGTTTTTCAATCATATCCTATCAATCAAATCCTTCACTTTTCGAATTTCTCTTCCTGATATATGATCGGCAATGGCTGCGGCATGGTCGCGGCCATTTTCGATAAACACCTTCTCGGTGAATACACCTGCCATCACTGTTCCACATAGGTAAAGCCCTTCCACGTTCGTCTCGAAGGTATCAGGATCGTAGGATGGCACTTTGGTGACGGGATCAAGCGTAATCCCGCATCTGGACAACAAGTGTTCATCAGGCAGGTAACCTACCAATAAGAATACAAAGTCAGCGTCGATCCACTCCGTTTCTCCGGTTTCCAGATTTTCAATCTGCATACGGCCAGGCTCGATGGCTTTTGTAATGCTGCTAAACCTTGTATGAATCTTGCCTTCCTTCACCCGATTTTTCACATCCGGCACCAGCCAGTATTTCACCTTGGTACGGAAATCCGCCTCTTTGTGTACGATCGTTACATGTGCATCATGCCTGTAAAGTTCCAGGGCTGCTTCTACCGATGAATTCGAACCTCCTACTAAAACAACATTTGTATATGAGTATCTGAAAGGCTCATCGTAGTAATGAGACACATGCGGGAGGTCTTCTCCCGGCACATTAAGCATACGCGGGACGTCAAAATAGCCCGTCGCCAGCACCACCTTTCTGGATTGAAAAACCTGCCCCTCTTTCCCGTAAACCAAAAATGTTCCGTCTGTCTGTTTCTCCGTTTTTTCTACGTCTACAAACAATTTGAAGTTAAGATGATAGTATCCTGCCACTTTACGATAGTATTGTAAAGCTTCGTTCCTGTTTGCTTTTACATCAGAAATGGCGAACGGAATCCCTCCGATCTCAATATTTTCGGCTGTTGAGAAAAATTTCATTCTTCTCGGGTAACGTCTGATAGACTCAGTCAGATTCCCTTTTTCAAGAATCAGATAGTCCAGCCCGCTTTTTGCAAGCTCAATTCCCATCGCCAGACCACACGGGCCTCCTCCGATAATAATTACGTCGTGTATATGCATATGTTTGGGGCTGTCGGCTGTCGGCTGTCGGCTGTCGGCTGTGAAAAATCGATTATTTAAAATTCTGGTTCAATAACTACAACTTAATTATGCAGGCTAATGTATTAACCTGGTGATTGTTATGCTGAGCTTGTAAAGGCAACAGTAAGTAACTTCTGACAAAAGCCTGACTACTCTAACTACCTAACTTCCTTCAAAACCACTCCCTTCTTAAACAAACTCTTCCATTTCGCATTTGGTTTCTGAACTTTGTAAATTGCGGCACTGTTTTAGTTCTTTCTAAGAATATTACAAACCGATCCATTGACTGATCCAATAAGCCAATTTAAGGAACAACTCAATACCTGGGGAATCGAAAAGACTCCTTTTGTTTTTCTTATTGACTACCTCGCA
>DASYHR010001084.1:0-1531 GCA_035998385.1 Dyadobacter sp.
GTTTATCAATGTCGACCAGACGGATTGGGGCGCACACCGTGGCCTGGACCAGAACCGTTTTTTTGTCGGCGTTAACTGGAAGATCGATAAAAGCTACGTTCTCGAAACCGGTTACCTTAATCAGCTCGTCAATAAAGCCACCCGCAATCTCGAGAACCATGTCGTCACCACTACGTTAAGCTTTAAATTTTAATCCTTTGTATTTATTATCTTGAGTCTGCGCTGAGAGCATTCGCTTTAATTTCAGCCTTTTCCTACATCACTTTACGCGTGATCTGACAAAGAAAGTATTTGCAGTTTTGTAGCATTCTACCCAAGGTGGGCTCAATGTGAGTGATTGAGTGTAAACATCATTTAGCGAGAAATAACCGGGGTAAAGCATATGGATCTCTCACCGTTTCATCTTACTGTCCCGCTTTGGGAAATCATCCTTAGAGGCTCGGTGGTTTACTGGTTTTTATTCATCATTTTCAGGTCTATCCTGCGTCGCAGTATGGGAAGTGTCGGCGTCAGTGACTTCCTGTTTGTGGTGGTTATTGCCGATGCCTCCCAGAATGCCATGAGTGGCGATTCCAAATCGATTTCAGATGGCCTGGTACTGATCGCGGTGTTGGTGTTCTGGAACCTGTTGATTGACTGGCTCAGTTTCAAATATAAATGGGTAAGAAAAAGGGTGGAAGCGCCGCCACTGGTACTGGTAAGAAATGGTGTATTGCAACTCCGCGAAATGCGCAAGGAATTCGTCACCAAAGATGAAATCATGGCCAAATTGAGGGAAGAAGGCATAGGGCATGTTTCGGAAGTCAAGCAAATGCAAATCGAGATGGATGGAGAAATCAGCGTTATCCTCTATGAAGAAAAATGATTCAGCAATCTCGCGCCTAGTGGGGTTTTACTATTCCACCGCATAAAATAAAAAAAGTTAACAATTAACGCCTGTTTACTCTTCAGACTCGCCCACCTGTGCCGATAACATGGATACAGAGACAATTTGTATCAATATAATTGCCTCCATCAGCTTCAAGAACGATATCCAAACAACACTAACGAAAAAATAAATTATGTTTATCACTCTTGTACATCAGGCGCATTCAATCATTACAGGCTTGTCCACGTTTACCCCCTGAACACCATCGGCCAGCGTTTACCAGGGCCGATGTGTATGAACCATGCAGCGATAAGACTGACTTTTGGAAGGGTGCAAAATTGAATAATCTATTAAATATAGGTTGGCGGAACAACCGGGTTTTCACCGGCATTACTATTTTACTTATTCTGTTAACGGCCTTTGTTTCAATCTTCCTCTCATTAATGATTGCGCAAAAACAGGCCATTTCAAAAGAAACCAAGCACCTGCGTGAAGTGACCACTGGTGTGTTGATGCGTATGGATGTAACGCGCACCCAGCTTACCAATGTCGTAAACCACTTTGCATCTGTACCGGAAAAAGAAGCTTGTTCCCCCCGGCATATCCAAAAGATGCAGGAATTTAATATCACCGGTTTTTTTCTCCAGGCAGTCGCCCACGTCA
>DASYHR010001089.1:0-5557 GCA_035998385.1 Dyadobacter sp.
CCACATATCATAGTAGTTGTATTTCGTCTCGAAAAGCGGAATGGGCTCTTCCGCATCCAGGATGTTTCTTTTGTAATGCTTCTGCCTCAAACTGCCCGCTTCTGCTGCACCGGCGTATTTGGTTTCAGTGGTGAGGAAGGGTCGGAAAAATCGTATAGACTGTTCCTTCAGATCCCGCTCGTAGATGAAGCTCGCCTGTCCGGTTATAAATGTCTTCCCAATGTAGGGAACCGTGTAGATAGTTCTGAACTGAAATTTCTGAAGTGTATCGCGTCCATCCCAACGTATGGCTGTCAGTTGCGAATGCGTCGTCCCATTGGCATTGATGTTATTGAGACCTACATGGAATTTATTAAAGGAGCTGAATCCTCCCGAAAAGTTGAGCGACCAGGCATCCTGAATCAATACCACGACGTCTGCCATCCAGGTTACGTCCTGCCTTGGAATAACAAGTATCCTCGCATCCGTGATCAGTTTGTTTGAACGAAGCAGACGTTCATTGTCTTTGAGTACCTGCGCACGTATGTCATCACCTTCGGAAAACAGCAGAAAAGACTTTCTGATAATACCTTCTCTGGTGTTAGTATGGAAGTTTTTACTTAAAAAGCGTTCGAGCCGTTTGCCCTTTCTCGTGGTGTCATAAACAGACTCACCCAACATGTCCAGTTGATGAATCACGATGTTTCGGATTACCATGCCTTCATAAGGGGTGAAAGGATTTTTTTCAATTTCCTTTACCTCACTTACTTTCCCCTTGTTATATACATCTCTGAAAAGCAATCGGTAAACTGCTTTGGAGAACTTGGTCTTCGACATCCTGACTTTAAGATTCGTATACCTGATGCTGTCCCTTTCATGTGTAACTCTTTTCAGGCTGTCTGGATTTTGCGCAGCAGCCAGCGTAGTTACAAATAAAAACAGAATCAAATATCTATACATAGGATCGACAAGGCAAAACCTCAGGCAGTACAAGAAATATTATGTATGATAGATATGGAAAGGTAAGGGTTGGTTAATATACAAAAACAGAATCAGAAAATGACTATTTGCCTCGTGCCTGCAAAACTGCTTGAATGGCTTTATCCAGTTCTGCAGGGCTAGGTGCAGTCTTCTGAGCAAATTTCCCGTTTGGTTTTATGATCGCGTAGGTCCCCGGCTCTATCGGATTGAGCTTGAACAGCAGGTCCATGGTTTGTCCGCTCGACAAAAACATATGTACACCTTTTAAACGATGCCTTACGATGTATTGTTTTACCAGGTCTCCTGAAACAAATACTTCCTCCGAAGGCATGTGAAGAAAGAGAAACACCACGTCCGTAGGAAGCTGAGCCTGGAGCGCTGCCATAAATGCCAGATCATCACGACTTTTAGGATCGTCAAAACTCCATTTAACTACGTAAACCGTTTTGCCTTTGTACAGATCTGTGATACGGTTGAGCCAGGTGGTACCTCTTTCGTTAGAAGCACTGATAAGATATCCGGGAAGTGCTTCTGTAGGTTCTGCCCGCACATCTTTAAACGAGATAAATTTCTCTATGTTTACACTATCACTCACCTCCATTTTAACGATTTCATCCAGTGAGGCGCGGAACTGAGGGATGGTCAAAGTACTTTTGATATGCTGGCTTAATCGTAGTTGCTGGCTATAGGTATACCTGTGAAAGTTGCGGGGGAGGAATCTAGCTTTCAGGAATTCTCTGGCTGTGCTGTCAAACATATCACCATAAAACCTGCTTTCTCTCTCATAGCTGAATAGCAGATTGAGCAGCATTTCATTTTTAGCGTATAGATTACTCAAAAAGTCGAGTTCAACTTTTTCTGCTGTTCCTTTCGAAATAATTTCGTCAAGCCGATCCTTTTCTGAGGCTGTAAGTGTGGATGAATTGCTGCGAATCAGATATGCCATCCTCCTGACAGGCAGTGAGTTGTTCCGGGAAGGAATTGTAGCTTTTTTCTCGTCAATTTGTCCGTCTGCCAAAGAGCCAAACCGGCTTGCCCACGTTACGCGTTGTGCGGTGAGCGGCGACTGAGCCAGGCGGTTTAAGCTATCAAGTAAATCTTTACCTAGCGCATATTGGTTTGTGAGGGCATATTCAAACAAATTCTGCAGCAGCTCATCACCTGCCAGTGCATTTGCCCAGTTCTTCAAAGTCGGATCGACGACACTTGTTGCGGCTACAGCTTGTAGGGCTGAAAGTTTAAGCTCAGCTCTTTTGGTAGCAAGGTTTTGTGCTTCTGCCGGACTTTTTGCCCAGAACGTGTCATAAAAGCGGGTTCCTAATACAGAATTTGCCCTGATGCGTTTGGCTTCTTCATTTACAAGAGTGTAATTCTGATTGTTTGCCTCAGCATTTTCACCGGCAAAGTAAAACAGGCGGTTTTTGGTAGCGAGTGAGTCACCATTAAAAGTAATTTCAATACTTCCAGGAGAACCTAGGAATGTCGTATATGCCTTTCCGCTGTAGTCGAGATAAATTTCTTCTTTGCCATAAAGCATCGGTAGCGAAACCCGGAAACTTCCATCTGGAGCCAAGGGAGCTTGTTTACTAAGTTCTGACTGGGGTTGCAGAATATTGTTCCGCGAAAAAGTAATGGACGGAGCCTGCCGGTATAAGCGACCATTCAGGTTTTGGATACGGCCGTGTATAATCAGAGAATCGGTGGCAGCAACAGCTGACAGCGAGATACAGATGAGAAAGGCAAATGATAGGATGAAGCGCATTTGATTAGGGATGACTTAAACGAAATGATTTATGTTGCAAAATAAGATCAGGAATCAGTCCAGCCGGGGTCCATCTTCATACTTTACGTAAATACCATGGTAACGTTCTTGCAAGGTGTAATCCTTCCTCAACGGATGACCTTCCCAATCTTCCGGAAGCAAAATCCTGCGTTGATCAGGATGGCCGTCAAAATGAATACCTATCAGATCAAATATTTCACGCTCATGCCAATCAGCAGTTCTCCAGATGTGACTTAGTGTAGGCACGACTGGCAGCGGTTCTCTATCTGCATTTCGTGGAAATACAACCCTGATCATCAGATCGTGACCGTAGGGTATGGATGTCAGATTATAAACCAGTTCCATGGTATTCAGCCCTGGACCATTGTCAATTCCTGTGATACATGCCAGATAATCAAAAAAAAGTCTGTCATCGCTATGGAGAAAACTGCAAACTTCTGCAATGGACTCTGCCGGTAAGATAAGGATGGGTTGGGGACCTTTGAGGTCTCCATCTATCTTGATTTGAGGAAAGTGATTGGTTATTATTTCTGTTATTTCCTGAAATGTCATTCTGACTCAATTTTAAAACGAAGGGATTTGACCTTTTGCTACAAGCTGAAGTTTAAGAAACTACCGCGTATTTCTCTTCCACTTCCAGAAACAATTCCGGTGCCAACGGATGCTCGCCTCTGATTTTTTCCTGCAATTTCATAAATCCACCAATTAATGCCTCGGGGCGCGGAGGGCAGCCGGGAACATACACATCAACGGGTATAATTCTGTCCACACCTTTCACCACATGGTAGCCGTGTTCCCAGTAGGGACCACCACAATTGGAGCAACTTCCCATAGATATAACGTAACGCGGCTCAGGCATTTGTTCGTACAAACGTCTGATCCGATCCGCCATTTTGAAAGTTACTGTTCCTGCCACGATCATGACATCTGATTGGCGGGGAGAAGGGCGGGGCATAATTCCAAAACGTTCAAGATCGTAGTGAGATGCATATGTGGCCATCATTTCGATAGCACAACATGCAAGTCCGAAGCCCATCGGCCAAAGAGATGAAAGCCGGGCCCAGTTCATCAGATCTTCCGCATTGGTGAGGATAATTCCACCATCTCCGTTTTTTATTCTGTCACTCATTTTTAAGCACTATTTTGAGGTGGCACTGGTATAATATTTTTTATACCAATCTATGCCTGATTATTACAAATGTAATCATTCTGGTATAGAAACGATATCCTGAAGAAGTCATCATTCACTATAACATACCAACAAAATCCATGAAAAATAAATTACTTACCGGTCTGATTTTACTGGCCGTCCAAATGAGCGCTCAGGCGCAGGAGGTTGCGGATTCTACAACCACCAAAACTTATAACAGTGGCTTTGCTGTATATGGTGAGATAGGAGTGTTGCGTAATAACAGCTTCAGTGGAATTAGAGATAGGATGAGAGAGCTGAACATCAGACCGTTCGAGTCGATGATGACATCTATTGTGTTGGCAAAAAGAAGGGAGACCGACAAATTCTACATGGAACACAGGCTTATTCTGGCCAATAGTTCAAAGTATAACAATGATAAGGATATGCCCCGTAGTATGTTCAGGGGTATTGGTATAGGGGTAGACGCCAGCCCGAAATTTGTTAACACAAAAAGGTGGAATGTACTCGTTCCCCTGGGCTGGGATTTGATGCTTTACCAACTTAGAATCAAAAATGATCAGTCAGCGAGCCTATCTCAGGTCATCCAGAATCCCGGTCAGTTTAAATCAATGAGACTTTACAATGGAAGCTTGAACCTGCATGGGGGCGTAGGTGTAGACTATAAAATGAATTTCCTTCCCCGTATACACGATAAGGTATACATCAGTGCAAAGGCAACCTATCATTTACCTGTACTACGCAGAGGACTTTGGAGGGGAGAAGATGTGACAATTAATGACCTTCCTTCTTTCAGAGCAAATCAGTTGTATGCCCAGCTTGGCTTGGTCTTCTTTCCAAAAGGTAGTACAAAAGTTTGGCGCGGAATGCACAGATAGGGTTTTATTAAACCTGCCTGCCCTTATATTTTTCATTGATGTTTTTGTAAAGATCTGCTGGTACCGGGGATTTCACCTCCGGTATCAATGGGGCAGGTCTTACCCAATCGAGATATCCCTTTGCCCATGCGTAGGCGAGTCCAAGAATCAGAATAGCCACAAAAACGGTCATTTCTAGCATCGCAAACCAGCCCCACTGGCCGTTTGTTTGTTCGATCAGACTTTCGTTCCCGAAAACAACAGCCCATGGAAAAAGGAAAAGGAGCTCAATTTCGAAAAGAACGAAAATAAGGGCGATTACATAAAACCTCACATTGAAGCGGATGTTTGCACTTCCCATCGGATCTTCCCCTGATTCGTAGGTGGTGAGCTTTTCCTCATTGGGACGATGTGGGCGCAAAAATTTGGCTATTGTCAGCATAAGCCCGATAAGCGCTATAGCTGCAATAATGAAAAGTAGTATATAGCCGAAATCAGAAGTCATAACACGAAGCGGATTTGGACAAATCTAGCGCTTTTGATTTCAATGCCCAAAACCAAAGCTTATAATAAACCTGTACTTTTAAGAATTGTGCGAAGACTCAGGGAGATAACCAGGCAGCCTACAATAAGCATCAACGGCTTACGTTTGATTTTTCCTACCACCATTGCGCCCAATGGTGCAGCGATTACGCCACCCACAATAAGGCCAAGAACCACTTGCCAGCTGTTGATTCCGTGAAATATAAGGAAAGTAATACCGCTCGCAAAGGTAATTGCAAACTCTGCAGCATTCACTGAGCCAAT
>DASYHR010001116.1:0-6907 GCA_035998385.1 Dyadobacter sp.
CACATGTCAATATGTGGTTGAAAATATATCAACCAGTTCAATATCAATTTTTGTTTCACAAATACTGAAACAAAACCATTTATTTCAGTATTCTTGACATAAATAGATTTATTTCACTTTTAGTGAAACAGAATATGCAAAAGCAAGATTCATTTATCCTCATGGCAGATATTGTTGCCAGTCGTTCAAAAGACCAGAAACAACTCATGCGGTACTTAAAGGAGGCGACGAAAACGATCAACACCAGGTACGCCCATCTGCTCAACTCACCGTTGACCATTACACTTGGAGACGAATTTCAAGGAATTGTAACCAGTGCAAGTGCTGCTTTACAGATTATCATCGGTCTTGACGAGGATATTTTTCTTAAAAACAGAGGTTTTCAATTAAGATATGTGCTGTTTGAAGGTCCTATTGACACCCCCATCAATGACAAAATTGCACATGGTATGTTAGGTGAAGGGCTTACAAATGCCCGAAAAGCGTTACAGGAAGCTAAACTTACCAGAAACCGCTACCACATATATCTGAGAAATCAGGAATTGAGCAACGCGGTCAATAGCAGTTTTGTAGTTTACCAGGGTATACTTGATGCATGGAATATCCCGAGAGACCATGAATTAATAGCAGAATTTCTTGAAGCCGAAGACTATAAAATTGTAGCAGAAAAGCTTGGGAAAACAAGATCACAAATCTGGAAAAGAGAAAAAAGTTTAAAAATTAATCAATATATTGCTATCAAAGATATTTTGAACTACATCACACGCTAATGGCCTTTGTTACAGTTGCTATCATTATACTGATCGGCGAAATTGTACTGGGATTGCTTTTCTCTTCATTGCTCAGGTATTTTATCAAAAAACAAAGATTGACTTCAAATCCCTTTTAAAAGGATTTACTGAGCGGATGTTTCTGATGGTATTTTTATTCAATGACCTTGCCGCCGCTCTCACTTTCTTCAGCGCATTAAAACTTGCTACACGGCTGAAGCATGACGAGAGCATCGGCTCGGATTCAAATAAATCCAATGACTACTATCTTGTAGGCAATCTGGTGTCAGTAACAGTAGCCCTGTTTTATATGTATGTATTGAAGCACCTCTCACATATTGAAAATCTAATTGAGCATATAAGCAGGTAACCGCACTCTGGAATGAAAATTTGATTTATATGTTAACTATATGACAAACTTTCATTTTTGAGAATATGAATTGGATTACCATTACAAGTGAGGAACAAATACAGGCTATAAAATCCGAAGAAAAGGCGATCATTTACAAACACAGCCCAAGATGTATGACCAGTCTGATGGCCTACAGACAGTTAAAATCAGAAGTAAACGGTCAGGCAGACCTGGATTTGCCGATATACATCGTCGATGTCATCAGCAACCGCCGCGAATCACAATACATCGCAAGCACTTTCGACGTAGAGCATCAATCGCCGCAAATTCTGGTGGTGAAAGACGGACAAAGCATATTTGACACATCCCATGAGCGGGTTTCGCTAATGACCGCTCTTTCGCATTTGTCGTAAGAAAGTAGCCTGAAATCGAAGCTACCAAAAACAAGAGGATTTAATCCAAATTAATGGAAATATTCCATATATTTGGATTAAATTATATTGTTATGGAAGAGCTGAATTATGTTATTGTATCGCCGGAGATGGTCTGGCAATGGTATTACGACAGTAACCGCAGTAAACATTTCAAGGAATTGCTTGGGAAAGAGGCGCAAACCTTCATCCAGTTACTCGAAAGTGGCAGGGAATTATACATTGAAGATTTATTTCCCCGCACTTCCGGTACAACTCAAAAGTAGGGTGATGCTATTTCCCCTTGGGTTTTAGCGCCGAATTAGGCTCCGGCAAAGGAATGTATCCTGTTTCCCCCTCGATAGCTGGGTAGTTCTGTTGCTGCCAGTTTATTTTTGCGGCTTCAATAAGTTCGCGGCTTGTGGCTACAAAATTCCAGTAGATCAGGCGCTCTTCCGGAAACGGCTCTCCTCCAAATATATATACTGTAGTGCCCGCTTGCATAGTGAATTCGCAAAGAGAACTGTTCTTGGCAACTAAAATTCGTTTGGGTTCGTGTACCACTCCTTCACTCTCCACGCCCCCTTCCAGAATATACATTCCGGCTTCTCCAAAAAGAGCACTGCCAATGTTAATTGATTTTCTGATATCTGTTTTAATCTCAATCAAAAACAAAGGACTGTAAACAGGTACCGGAGATTTTTTACCAAAAGCCTCTCCTGCAATCAATTTATAACGAACGCCGTCTTCTTCCCATACCGGAATGGAGTCGGTATCTGCATGGTAAAACTCAGGATCCATTTCTTCCAGATTCTTTGGCAAAGCAACCCAAATCTGAAGACCATGTAATTCTTTATCTGTATGTCGCAACCTTTCAGGCGTACGTTCTGAGTGCACGATGCCTTTCCCGGCCGTCATCCAGTTCACCTGTCCGGGTGTTATTTCAACGTGATTATGTAACGTATCGCGGTGCATGATGGCCCCATCGAAAAGATAGGTAAGTGTTGAAAGACCTATGTGCGGGTGCGGTCCAATGTCGATGTTCTGATAATCCTTCAGATTAGCCGGTCCCATGTGATCAATAAATATGAACGGCCCCACCATTCTCTTATTCCTGAAAGGCAACAAACGACCAACCAGAAAATTCCCTATATCAGCAGGGCGTTCTTCAATAATGATATTAATATTGGACATCGTACTTTAAGATTTCGTTAATACAACCACAAGTTAGGTATCCTGCCGAAGTTTTGTAATGTAAGTTTTACAAATTTGCTTCATTCCTTTAATTTGACCGCGTAGACGTGAATGAGAACCAAATAAGGCTATACTTGGTTACATCATTTCGTTACAGTATACGTTCAAATATCTGGAACGATTTTTGTTGGCAAAAAATAAGCTCAGGAATCCGGATTTTCCATCGCAACTGCTTTTTCATACATTTGCCACAGCACCATGACTGAATACGAAGAAAACATACAGCACGAATTGCTGAAATGGCAGGAAAAGATGCAGAAGCAACCTTCCGGGCTGAACAGGCTTTCCAAAAATGTTCAGGATAAAATCAATAGTATAATTCCGGATCGTGTGCATGACATTATTACCACTACCATCAAGCAAATGATCCGCGGCGTTCTTTACGGTGCAGGTTTTACTACAACACGTAATGTCCTTTTCAAATCTATCGAGGACGCTGAGATTTCTGTAAAGGATAGAATAGATTTTTATAAAAGAGCAGGAGCCGCAGAAGGCGGGATAACAGGTGCGGGTGGCTTTGTGCTGGCGCTGGCTGAGTTTCCGATTCTGATTGGTATCAAAATGAAATTACTTTTTGACATTGCCTCGCTATACGGCAAACCTGTTGACGATTACCGCGAACGCCTTTTTATTCTCCATATCTTTCAACTGGCTTTTTCCAGTCAAAAAACACGGCAACGTGTATTTGAACAAATGCGAAACTGGGATTCCAAGGCAGCTTCTATGCCTGAGGACATTCATCAGTTTGACTGGAAAGGATTTCAGCAGGAATACAGGGACTATATTGATCTGGCAAAAATGGCGCAACTTATTCCGGGAATAGGAGCAGCAGTGGGTCTCATCGTCAATTACCGGTTATTGAATCAGCTTGGAAAAACGGCAATGAATGCCTACCGGATGCGCTGGTTTGAATCCAGAAGTCTGGCTGCCAGTCACGGGTCGTTCTTACTGACAGGACCTGTCAACACGGAAAGGTAAAAAGTATATTATTAACAGTTACAAGATTAAATCAGTCGTTAAACGAAATTTAATGAGCTCAAAGGAAAAAGTATTTACAAAAAGACTCGACTACGCTTTTCTGTCGGTTTACAACGGTTATGTATTCTTTCTGCGTTTTTTCAGAGAAGCATTTCGTGGCAGAATGGAATTCCCTGAATTGGTGAAGCAGTGTTATGCGATCGGATACCGTGCACTCCTTCTCATCAGCCTTACGGGCTTTATTACAGGAATGGTATTTACCAAGCAGTCGCGGCCTTCGCTAGCCGAATTCGGAGCTACCTCGTGGCTTCCTTCTCTGGTTTCTATTGCTATCGTTCGCGCACTTGCCGCACTTGTAACGGCACTGATCTGCTCAGGCAAGGTAGGCTCAAGTATCGGAGCAGAACTAGGCTCCATGCGCGTTACTGAACAAATCGATGCGATGGAGGTATCTGCAGTCAATCCCTTCAAATTTCTCGTGGTTACACGCGTATTGGCCAGCACCATCACCATACCCATCCTTATGTTCTACTGTACCCTGGTGAGTTTACTTGGTGCATTTTTGAACGTAACACTGAATGAAGGCACAAGTTTTATAGCATTCTTCGAAAACGCATTTGAACAAATCACCTTCCTGGATATCGGAACATCATTGGTGAAAGCCGTCGCTTATGGATTTACGATCGGAATTGTAGGTTGTTACCAGGGTTACAACGCAACTAAGGGAACCGAAGGTGTAGGGAAAGCAGCTAACGCGTCTGTGGTAATTTCCATGTTCCTTATTTTTATTGAAGAAGTTATCATCGTTCAGGTATCCAATTATTTCAGAATATAAATAGAATGGCAAAAACCATAGATCATAATACACCGGTTATTTCAGTCAGAGATTTATATAAATCATTTGGTGATTTGCACGTGCTACGTGGGGTCAACCTGGAAGTAAGTAAAGGAGAAAACGTTGTTGTACTTGGTCGTTCAGGAACAGGAAAATCTGTATTGATCAAAATTCTCGTTGGTCTGTTAAAACAAGACACAGGTTCTGCACTGGTACTCGGGCAGGAGGTTTCAAGCCTGACTGAAAAAGAGCTTCGCCAACTGAGACTTAAGATCGGTTTCTCCTTCCAAAACAGTGCCTTGTACGATAGTATGACGGTTCGCGAGAATCTGGAATTTCCTTTGGTAAGAAATGTGGAAGGTCTCAGCAGGGCTCAAATCGATGAAAAAGTAGAATCTGTTCTGGATGCAGTTGGTCTTTTGCAAACAATCAATCAGGCACCGTCGGAGCTATCTGGCGGACAAAGAAAAAGGATCGGTATTGCCCGGACACTCATTCTCGAGCCTGAGATCATGTTTTATGATGAACCAACTGCCGGGCTAGACCCGATCACTTGTATCGAAATCAATGAGCTGATCAACGAAGTGCAGGAGAAATTTCATACGAGTGCCATTATCATTACCCATGATCTTACCTGTGCGCGCCAAACGGGCGACAGGATAGCCATGCTTCTCGACGGACACTTTACCAAGCAGGGCACATTCGAAGAGGTATTTACAGAGAATGACGAAAGAATTAAAAGTTTTTACGATTATAATTTTATACAATAAGAATGGAAACATCAGCCAGAAAACGCTCTATCACGGTAGGTCTGTTTGTAATTATAGGAATTCTCATCTTCGTCGTAGGTATACTTACCATCGGCAGCATGAAGAAAGTATTTGCTACCAGTATAGCCGTAAAAAGTATTTTTCATGACGTAAATGGTCTTAAGCAAGGCAATAACGTGTGGTACTCAGGTGTCAAGATTGGTACTGTTAAAAAAATCCGGTTCCTAGACAATTCTCAGGTCGAGGTGATTTTGAACATAGAGGAAAAATCTCAGGAATTCGTTCGTAAAAATGCCAAAGCCAAGATTAGTACGGATGGTTTGATAGGTAACAAAATCATCGTTATATATGGCGGAACGCAGAAAGTGCCGGCGATTGAAGATGGCGACCAACTTGCAGT
Organism: Dyadobacter sp.; assembly: GCA_035998385.1. Taxonomy (GTDB): domain Bacteria; phylum Bacteroidota; class Bacteroidia; order Cytophagales; family Spirosomataceae; genus Dyadobacter. Next base: position 5,770 of record DASYHR010001116.1, read on the forward strand.
GGAAAAAATTGAGAGCACAGAAGAAATGTTGGCCGTTCTGTCAGAAAACAATAAAAACCTGCTTGGTATCACGAGTGCATTCAAAACCATCAGCAAAAATATTTTGGATGGAAAAGGTACTGTCGGAATGCTTTTGAATGATGAACGTTTATACAATGATGTGGATCAGACACTCGGTGCGCTGAAAAAAGCATCTGTGAATGCGCAGACGCTTACGGCATCGTTGGCAGGATTTACATCAAAACTGAATCAGAAAGGCGGACTCGCAAATGATTTTGCCACGGACACTGTGATAATGCGTGATCTTCGTTCAACACTTGGAAAGTTAAATGAAACAGTATCCTCTGCCGGCGTAATGGTAGATAACCTCAAATCAACAACTGCCGAACTCAATTCCAATACGACGAGCCCCCTTGGTGTTTTGTTGCATGATGAAAAAACAGCATCTAACCTGAAAGGTACTCTTCAGAATCTTGAAGGCAGTACTGAAAAGCTGGATGAGAATATGGAAGCATTGAGATCTAACTTCCTATTCCGCAGATATTTCAAACGTAAAGCAAAAGACGAAGCGAAGCAACCGGCAAAAACGGAGGCAACGGAAGCGGTCAAGGATACCACGAACTAGGTTTCAAAAAAGTATAAGTGGCGCAAGAATAATTTCTACAAAAATTAATGAATACTTTTATTACTTTGTGAGAAATTTTATACTTACCACTTATATTCGTTTGCACATAGAATGGCTCTGCAAATAAACCCGGCATTAGACATCAATTATTTAAATCAGGTTTACGGTGATGATGCTAATATCATCCACCTCATATTCGACGCTTTTCTAAGTGATTCCATGCCACGCTGGCATTCACTGAAAACAGCTATCAATGAAGAAAATCTGGAGGAGTCGGCAAGTATCGTTCATGGCTTAAAGCCTTCATTTACAATGACGGGCCTTTCCACCATCCGTCCCAAGGTTGAGCAATTGGAGAGGGAAATTAAAGCGAACACCGACGTTGAAACGCTGAAGCAAACGTATCAGAATATTTCTTCGGAGTTGCTGCCCTTGATTCCTATTATAGAAAGTGAGTCGAAGAGACTCGCAGTGCTCTAGAAAATTTTAGCATTAAACCTCCGGAGGAATATC